>DATLIL010000890.1:0-8349 GCA_035539475.1 Polyangiaceae bacterium | reverse complement strand
GGCGACGGCGGCGCGTCCGCAGGCGAGACCAGCACGGGCAAGGGCGGCAGTGCAAACCCGGGTGCCGGCGGCGACGGCCAGGGCGGCGAAGGCGGTACTTCCGCCGACAGCTCCGACGACGGTGGCTGCAGCTGCAACCTCGCCGACACCCGCTCCAGCAGCAACGGCGTCTTCGCTCTGCTCGGTCTCGCGTTCACCTCACTCGTCCGCCGTCGCCGGCGTACGTCTCGCGCGAGCTGAGCGCCCAGGGCCAAAGCCCAGGCCCTTTCGCGGGCCTGGGCGAGGACCATTCGAGGGTGGGGGGCCACCCGCCGATAAGGGCGTGTCCTCGCCGCCGTTGCGCACGACGTCTCTCTACGGCCCCTTGGGTCGTCGGGTCGTCGTTGGGTTGGGGCAGCGAGGAAAAGGGCTACTGGTACTCGCGAGTCTTCAGCAAGGTGACGTCGGGGAAATCCTTGCTCGTCGTCTCGAGGTGCCAGGCGTTGCGCGCGAGAAATACGGGTGCGCCGGTGTGATCCTCGGCCATGTAGCTCTCGTTCTTGCTGATGAACTCGGCGAGCTTCAGCGGGTCGGCCGCCTCGCACCAGCGTGCGGTGTGGAGCGCGGAGTCCTCGAACACCACCGGGATCTCGTATTCGCTCTTGATGCGATCGGCGAGCACGTCGAACTGCAGCGACCCAACCACGCCGACGATGTGGTAGCCGCCGATGCGCGGCTTGAAGACGCGCGCGGCGCCTTCTTCGGCGAGCTGATCGAGGGCGCGGCCGAGGTGCTTGGCGCGCATCGGATCGGTCGGACGCACGCGCTGCAAGAGCTCCGGCGCGAAGCTCGGGATGCCCTTGAATGCCAGCTCTTCGCCCTCGGTCAGCGTGTCGCCGATGCCGAGCTTGCCGTGGTTGGGGATGCCGAGGATGTCGCCGGCGAAGGCCTCGTCCGCGATCTCGCGGTCCTGGGCCAGGAACAGCACCGGGTTGTGCACCGCCAAGGTGGCGCCGCTGCGCACGTGCAAGAGCTTCATGCCGCGCTTGAAGTGGCCCGAGCACAGCCGGAGAAAGGCCACGCGGTCGCGGTGCTTGGGATCCATGTTGGCCTGCACCTTGAAGACGAAGCCGGTGACGCGAGTTTCGTCCGGCTGGACCTGACGTTCGCGCGCCTGCTGCGGCCGGGGCGGCGGCGCCAGCGTGGTGAGGCCGTGGATCAGCTCGCGCACGCCGAAGCTCGACAGGGCGCTGCCGAAGAACACGGGCGTCATGTGGCCGGCGCGGTACTCCTCGAGGTCGAACTCGGGGCACAGCGCGCGTGCCATCTCGACCTCTTCGCGCAGCTTCTTGACCGCGTCCTCCGGCAGGAGCTGGTCGAGCTTGGGATCGTCCAGGCCGGTACAAGGCTCGCTCTCGTCGCCCAGACGCTCGCGCGAGCGCTCGAGCAGCACCAGGCGGTCGCGCAAGAGGTCGTAGCAACCGAGAAAGCCGCGGCCCATGCCGATTGGCCAGCTCGCGGGCGTGACGGACAGCGCCAGATCGCGCTCGATCTCGTCGAGCAGCTCGAAGTGCTCGCGGCCCTCGCGGTCCATCTTGTTGATGAACGTGATGATCGGCACGTTGCGCAGGCGGCAGACCTCGAACAGCTTGCGCGTCTGCGCCTCGATGCCCCTGGCGGCGTCCAGCACCATGACGGCCGAGTCCACCGCGGTCAGCGTGCGGTAGGTGTCCTCGCTGAAATCCTGGTGGCCGGGGGTATCGAGCAGGTTGAGCGTGCAGCCCTCGTACTCGAAGGTCATGGCCGAGGCCGTCACCGAGATGCCGCGCTCGCGCTCGACCTTCATCCAGTCGGAGCGCGCCCTGCGCTGCTCGCCGCGCGCCTTGACCGCGCCGGCCAGCTGGATCGCTCCGCCGAAGAGCAGCAGCTTTTCGGTCAGGGTGGTCTTGCCGGCGTCCGGGTGCGAGATGATGGCGAAGGTGCGCCGGCGCGAGATCGAGGCAGCGAGGGGAGTCAAGGGCGGCGGAGGCTAGCACTTTTCCGCTGTATTGCCCGCGCCTTTGGCCAGAGTTCCGCCGCCGGAATAGGCTGCCCTCGAGGATGGCCAAGCACCGGGTGCTTCTCCCAGTAGCCGTGCTCGCCCTGGTCGGGGTCAGCACCTGGGCGCTCGTCTCGAGCTCCGGCAAGCCGACGGGGCTGACCCCGGTCAAGTTGCCGATCGAGGAGGGCGGAGTGCGCGTCTCGGAGCTGCCGCCCGGGACGCGGCCGGTGCGCAAGACGGTCACGGCCGAGGCTCGCGACTGGCTGGTCGAGACCGACCGCCTCAAGCTCGCCTTCGGCGCCGACGGCAGCAACCCCGAGCGCCGGGCGCACCTGGGCGCCTTGCTGGACGTGACGACCTCGAAGCTCGGCGACGACGAGCTGCGCGAGCTCCGCACCGTGCTCAGCGTCGGCGGCAAGAACGTGTCGCTGCAGGTGGGCGAGATCACGGTGATCGAGGAGGACACGAGCCCCGTCGTGCGCGTGCGGCAGCTCTCCAACGACGGCCGTCTCGAGCTCGAGACCGACTACAGCGTGCGGCCCGGCAGCAGCGCCATCGCGATCAAGACCAGCGTGCTCAACGTCAGCAACGATCTGATCCGCAGCGTGCAGATCGGCGATCGCGCGCTCTGGCCCGGTGGGCCGTCGTTCGCACCGCGCGCCGGCTTCGTCCGCTACTCGAGCCGCGCGGACGTGCCCTGGGTCGCGCGCGAAGGGCGCACGCTCACGTACCTCCTGTCGTTCGGCAAGACCACGTTCGAGGCAAGCTTCCTGTTCGATCGCATCGGACCTCTCGGGCAGGTCACGCTCTCGGTCCCGCACGAGTTGACTCCCGACGCGAGCGTCGAGGTCGAACGCGAGCTCCTGGCGCTACCCGGAGGCATCGATCGCGCCGCGGAGCACGCGTTTCGCCGCATGGGCAAGAACGTCGGATGGGTCAAGGGCAAGCTCGAGCCGGCGCCGACCTGGGCTACGATCGAGGCGCGCTACCCCGACGGCAAGCCGGCGCTGGTGGTGCATTCGGACGCGCAGGGCCACTTTCAGCTGCCGCTGCCCGAAGGCGACTACCGGCTCTCGATGCGCTCGCCCGGCGGCGAAGATCAGGAGGAAATCAGCGTGCAGGCCGGCGCTGCCTTCGAGTCGAATCTGCTGCCGCCGCGCCCCGGCATGCTGCGCTATTCGATCGTGAACGAAGACGGCTCGCCCTCGCCGGCACGCTTGATCATCCGCGGCGTCGGCTCGGTCAAGGATCCCGACTTCGGGCCGCTGCAGGCCACGGTCGGCTCGGGCAACGTGATCTACTCGGCGACCGGCGACGACTTCATCGAGCTCCCGGAGGGGCGCTACACGGTCAGCGTCTCGCGCGGCGACGAGTTCTCGATGTCGGAGCACGAGGTCGACGTGGGCGAGGAGGAAGGCGCGTCCCTGCGCGTGGTGCTCGATCGCCAGGTCGACACCGGCGGCTGGATCGCCTGCGATTTTCACGTGCACGCCGCGCCCAGCCCCGACTCCGAGGTCACGCTGGAGGATCGCGTCACCTCGCTCCTGGGCGAGGGCATCGAGTTCTTCGCGGCCACCGACCACGATCACGTCACCGACTACGACCCGGAGATCGCTCGGCTCAAGATGAAGCCGCTGCTCGGAGTCACGAGCGGCGTCGAGATCACGACCTCGACCTGGGGGCACTTCAACGCGTTTCCCTATCCATTGCACGCCGCTCCGCCCGAGCACGCCGGCCGCGATCCGGCGCAGATCTTCGCGGTGGCGCGTGCGCGTGCGCCCGGCGCCGTGATCCAGGTCAACCACCCGCGCATGCCGGGCGTCGGCTACTTCAACCGCATCGAGCTCGATCCGGTGACCGGTAGCTCTTCGATGCAGGACTTCTCTTTCGACTTCGACTTGCTCGAGCTCGCCAACGGCTACGACCTGGAGAACATGAAGCTGCTGGACGACAACCTGCGCGAGTACTTCGGGCTGCTCAACACCGGCCGGCGTTTCACCCTGGTCGGCAACTCCGACTCGCACCGGCTGAACGTCAATTGGGTCGGCCACCCCCGCACCTACGTTCGCGTCGCCGACGATCGGCCCGAAGCGGTGACGCCAGCGGGCATCGCGCTAGAGCTCAAGAACGGCCACACCAGCGTCGGCAACGGCATGTTCATCCTGGCGCTGGCCAACGGTGTCGCCGGCCCCGGCGACGTGCTGTCCGAGCGGCGCGTGGCCTTGCAGATCAGCGCTCGCGCGCCCGCCTGGTCCAACGTGCGGCGCATCGAGGTCTTCGCCAACGGCGCGCTGCACTCCACCCGTGAGGTGGTTCAGCCCTCGGGCAAGCCGCTGCGAATCGAGTGGGAGGTCGATCTCGATCTCGCGGGCGACACCTGGCTCATGGTGGTGGCTCGTGGCGACAAGCCTCTCACGCAGGCCTTTCCGCAGCGACGGGTGCTGCCGTTCGCCTTCGTCAGCCCGATCTTCATCGACGCCGATCAGGACGGCGTCTTCCGCTCGATCAACGAAGTCCCACCGGCAGCGCCCGCCCTCGAGCCCTCCGCGCGTCCGCCCGAGTGATCAGCTCTCGACGGAAGAAGCAGCGACGTTATCCCACAGAGTCGTTCACACAGTGTCGAACGTTATGGGCGTCTCGTAAGAAGACCGCAAAGACTCCCACTCACTGTGTTAAAGGACTGCAGACTGGCGACGGGTTTCAGGAACCTCCATTGCCATGGAAACAGCAGCTGACAGGGTCTTCTTACTTGCCATCGACGTGACCTCGGCGCCTGCGGAGCTTGCCACGGCGCTTCGCGTCGAGCGCGACGAGCTCATCCAGCTCCTCGATCAGGCCCGCATCGAGCTCGGTGAGCTCGAGATGGTCGTGATTTGCACCGAGGAGAGAATCGAGCTCTACGGCGCCGGCGGAAACTGGCGGCGCGGGTTCCGCCTGCTGCTGCGTCAGTTCGGCGCGCGCACCGCGGGCTTCGCCGGGCTCGGCTCGCTGCGCGTGCTCGAGGCCAACGGCGTTCCGGCGGGGCGGCACCTGGTGCGCATTACCGCCGGGCTCGAAACGGCGCTGGTCCACAGCGAGGCGCTGCGCGTGGTGGACGAGGCCGCGCAGGCAGCCAAGCTGGCTGGCACGCTCAGCCAGGACCTCGAGGTGCTGTTCAACAGTGCGGCAGCGGCCGCCGCCCGGCGCGTGAGCGAGACCGACGGCGCCGACGCCGAGCTCGCCGTGCCGGAGATCGAGCGCATCGTCGAAGAAGAGCTGACGGCGTGGCAGGCCTGGTGCGCGCGCGACAGCCGGCGTATCGGCTCGGCCCCGCGGGCGAGCGGTTTTCCCACCGAACCGTTCACCTTCATTCGCGACATCAAGTCTCGGCGCACGGTGGCCTGAGGCGCCGCGCTCAGGTCATCGGACCGAGCACCAGCGTCTTGTGTTCGCAATACTCGAGCGCGGCGTAGCGCACGCCTTCGCGCCCGAAGCCGGACTCCTTGGTACCGCCATAGGGGAAGTTGTCGACGCGGAAGCTCGGCGGATCGTTGATCAGTACACCGCCGTACTCGAGCGTGCGGAAGGCGTGCAGCGCGCGCTCGATGTTCGAGGTGAACAGGCTGGCCTGGAGTCCGAAGCGGCTCTGATTGGCGAGCGCCAGCGCCTCGTCCAGGTCGCCGAAGGGCGCGAGCACCGTGACGGGACCAAAGACCTCGTCGCGCCAGACACGGAGCTCGGGCTTGGCTCCGGTGATCACGGTCGGCAGCACCAGCTGGCGGTCGGCGTCACCGCCGCAGTGGATGCGGGCGCCTGCCTCGCGCGCCTCCCCGATCCAGGCCAGCACTCGCGTCACGTGACGGGGCTCGATGATCGGGCCGACCACGGTCTCCGGGTCGAGCGGATCGCCGACCTTCACCCTCTGCGTGGCCTCGACGAAGCGTGCCAGGAACTCGTCGAAGATCCGCGCGCTCACCAGCAAGCGTTGCGGCTTGATGCAGACCTGTCCGGCGTTGGCCCAGCACATCTCGGCGAGCTTCGGAATGACGGTGTCGAGCGAGACCGTCTCGTCGATGATGCAGGGCGCGTTGCCGCCGAGCTCGAGCAGCACCTGCTTCTTCCAGGCGAGCTGCTTGAGCTTCCAGCCGACCACGTCGCTACCAGTGAAGGAGAGCACCTTGATGCGCTCGTCCGTGGCCAGGAGCTCGCCCACCTCGGGCGCTGTGTGCAGCACGTTGAGCGCGCCCGCCGGCACGCCGAGCTCGTGCACGATCTCCGCCAGCGCGTGAGCGGTGGCCGGGCTCTGGTGCGCGGGCTTGAGCACGACCGGCGCGCCGACGGCGAAGGCCGGGCTGAGTTTGTGCGCCACCAGATTGAGCGGGAAATTGAACGGCGCGATCGCCCCCACCGGGCCGCGCGGCACGGTCGTCGTGACGCAGAGCCGATTCTCGCTCGCCGCCGACAGATCGATCGGTAGCTGCTCGCCCCCCAGCGTACGCGCCGTTGCCGCGCCCAGCTTGAAGGTGGTGACGGCGCGCGCGAGCTCGCCCCGCGCATAGCGGATGGGCTTTCCGCTCTCGCGCGTGATGAGCTCGGACAGCGGCTCGCTGCGCCGAGCGAGCTCGTCGGCGATCGCGTCGAGCAGCCGCGCACGCTCGTGAACGGGGAGCTTGCGCGTGTCCGCGAACGCTCGCTCGGCGGCGGCGATGGAAGCTTCCATCTCTGCCGCGCCCGCCTGGCAGACCTCGGCGACGGGCGATCCGTCATAAGGATTTTCGATCAGCTCGATGTGCGAGGTTTCCCTCGGGCTGCCTCCAACGAAACTGCGATAGCGCTGCATGACCTACACCGTAGCTTTCATGAGGATTACTGCCGCCTGCGAGAGCGGCGGCTTTGTTTGGAGCTCCAACCGACCGCGAAATTGCGCCGTTCTGGTCGGAATTTTTCCTGTGTCGGGAAAAGGGTGTGAATGAATCAGGGTTGTCAGGGCCCCGGCGAAGTTTGTATAAACTGAGGAATGCGAGTCATCGCGGCCGTAGTGCTCGGCTACTTCATGGTAGTCGGCAAAGCGGGCTCGGAGCTCGGTGGCCCCGCCGCCCCCAAGCTCGACGAGGGCATGACCGGCCCGGCGGTGGCCGAGCTCGACCGCGCGCTCGGCATCGCGCTGACCGACGAGCCTGTGGCCTTCGACGAGGCGCTCGACTCGGCCCGGCGCGTGGTCACTCCCGGCGGCCGCGTGGTCTACGTGCCGGACGGCTGCCGCTCCGTAGCCCAGCCCTACGATCTGCTGATCCACTTTCACGGGGCGCCCACGGTGATGGAACCCGCGTTCGAGCGTTCGGGCATCGGTGGCGTGCTCGCCATCCTGAACCTCGGCATCGGCTCCGGTGCGTATGAGGACGCGTTCCAAGATCCGATGTCGCTCGATCGCTTGCTCGGCCGCGTGTCGAGCGTGGTGCGCGACCTCTGTCCGAGCGCCCACGCCGCGCCAGCGCGCATCGCCCTCTCGGGCTGGAGCGCCGGCTACGGTGCGATCTTCCGAATCATCGATCGTCAGAAGGACGCTCAGCGCGTGGATGCTGTGCTGCTCTCTGACGGTCTGCACGCTGGCTTCGAGCCTGACGGCAAGATCAAGCGTGAGGTGAACGTCGATCAGATGGCGCCCTTCTCGCTCTACATGGACGAGGCGGTGGCGGGCCGTAAGCTGATGGCGATCACGCATTCGTCGATCGAGACGCCCTACGCGAGCACCACGGAGACGGCCAATTTCCTCCTGGCGCAACATGGTGTTACCCGCGTACCCATGCAAGCGCAGGGCCCGCGGCCCGGCATGGTGATGACCTCGCGCGCGGACGCTGGCAGCTTCCATCTGCAGGGCTACGCCGGCGGAAACGAGCAGGCGCACGCCGATCACCTGCACTCGTTCGGCGACAACCTGCTGCCGTACCTCAAAGAGCTCTGGAACACGCCCCGCGGCTGAGCGCGGCGGCGCTCACTTGCACGGGATGAAGGTCCCGCACTTCTTCTTCGTCGAAGTGCTGGTGCTCTTGGGGGCTGGCTTGGCCGTGGTCACCGGCTTCGGGGCTGGCGCGGGCGCCGGCTTGGGCGCGACGGGCTGCTTGGCCACGGGCTCGGGCTGAGACTTGGGGGAGGGGACGGGCGCCGCGACGGGCGTCGGCACGGGCTCGGGCGCAACCGTCGGCTCCGCAGTGGGTACGGGCGCGGCACTCGGCGGAGGGGCGGCGGGTTCGGGCGCTGCCACCTGAGGCGCCTCGGGTGTCGGTTCGGGCGCTGGTGCGGGTGCGGGCGGAGCTGCCGCCGGGGCGCTCGTTGCTTCGTCGGCGGCGACG
>DATLIL010000889.1:0-4142 GCA_035539475.1 Polyangiaceae bacterium | reverse complement strand
ACTATTATGCGTGTCGCTCGCCTGCGCCTGCACCGGCGTCGTGGGTGAAGAGGACAAGAGCAACCCGCCAGCCAGCGGCACCGTCGCCGGGACGGGCGGTGGGGCCGGCACTGCGGGTGGCCCGGGCGTCGATCCAGGCCTTTTGAGCACCGGTGGGGTGCGGCTGCGGCTCCTGACACGAGCCGAGTACCGCGGCTCGATCCAGGCTCTTTTCGGCCAGATCACGAGCGAGCTGGCGCTTCCGGACGACACGTCGGTTGCTGGCTTCGTCGCCGTGGGAGCGTCGCAGGTCACGGTCGGGGAACTGGCAGTGGAGGCGTACGAAAGCGCGAGCCGCGCCGTCACCGCGGAGGTGTTCGGCGACGCGCAGCGCTGGCAAGCGCTGGTCGGCTGCCAGCCGCAACCCGACCTCAGCGACGGCTGCGTCACCACGTTCGTCCAGAGCTTTGGCAAACGTGCCTTCCGCCGCGACCTCACCGACGCGGAAGTGCAGACCTGGGTGACCGTCGCGCAGAGCGCAGCGCTGCTGGCGGGCAGTGCCGACCAGGGCCTCGCGACTGTTACGTCGGGCTTGCTGCAGTCACCCAACTTTCTCTATCGGGTCGAGACCAACGCGATCGATGCGAGCAACGGCCGCCTCAAGTACGACGGTTCGTCGATGGCCACGCGGCTCGCGTACCTGCTCACGGGTGGGCCGCCGAACGCCGAGCTCCTGGCAGCGGCGGCGGCCGGCCAGCTCGACACGGCCGACGGCGTGCGCACCGCGGCTGCTCCACTGCTGGCGGGCACGAGCGCGGTCGACAGTATGGCGGCGTTCTTGAGCGAGTTTGCGCAGGCGCAGCAGGTGCTCAAGGTCAGTAAGAGCGAGCAGCTCTTTCCGGGCTTCAACGCGGCCCTGCAAAGCTCGATGCTGGAAGCCACCCGGCTCTTCCTCAAGAACGTCGTGCTGGCGCCGAACGCCGACGTGCGCTCCTTCTACGACAGCGATCAGACGTTCGTGGATGCGGCGCTCGCCCCGATCTACGGCGTGGCGGCGCCCGCTTCCGGCTTCGCGCAGGTAGCGCTCGGTCCGGAAACGGGTCGCGCCGGCATCTTGGGTCAGGCCAGCGTCCTCGCGGGAGAATCCCAGCCGGATCGCAGCTCTCCGACTCGTCGCGGCGTCTTCATCTTGCAGAACCTGCTCTGCCAGACGCCGTCCCCGCCTCCGCCCGGCGTGCTCACCGTGCTGCCGCAAGATCCGAACACGACGACTCGGCAGAAGCTGGAGGAGCATCGCAAGAACCTGGCGTGTGCGGGCTGCCACGCGCTGTTCGACCCGCTCGGCCTTGCGCTCGAGCACTTCGACGCGATCGGCCAGTACCGAGTCGACGAAGACGGGCTGGCGATCGATGCCACCGGGAACTGGAACGGAGTCGCGTTCGACGGAGCCGCGCAGCTCGGCGCCGCGCTGCGGCAAGACCCTGGCGCGCTGTCTTGCATGATGCGGAGCTTCTATCGAGACGCCAATGGTCGGGTCGACGACGAGGCCGACGCCGCGCAGATCGAAACCCTCGTCGAGCTTCTCGCTTCGCACGGCTACGTCTGGGCGAACCTCGTGGCCGATTTCGTGGCCAGCGACGCCTTCCGTTCCGCCCCGGCCCTCCCTCTCACGGAAACGAGCCCGTAAACATGGAAACGCTCAAACGACTCAAGGTCTCTCGACGTTTCGCGCTGCGCGGCGCGCTCTCTGGCATCGGCGTGGCCATGTGGCTGCCGGTGCTGGAAGCCATGTGTAACGACCACGGCACGGCGTTCGCGCAGGGAGCGCCGCTGCCGACCTCGTTTGGCATCTTCTACTGGGGCAACGGCATCCACATCCCGCTCTTTACGCCCACCGGCACGGGTGACGGAGACGCCTGGCAGCTGTCACCGCAGCTGCAGGACTTTGCCGACGTCAAGGACGCCATGACGGTGGTCACGGGCCTCGACATGATGAACGGCGTGTTCAAGGGCCACGGCTGGGGCGTGGTGTACGTGCTGTCAGGCGGCAGCGGCGATCCCTGCTCGGTGATCTCCGACATCGACAAGTACGGCCGCGCCTACGAGACGGCCGAAGCGACGCAGTACATGCCGACGATCGACCAGATCGTCGCCGACGCCATTCACGGCAGCGAACCCTACAAGTCGCTCGAGACCGGTATCCTCTCGTACACCGGCCTGAACATGGGAACGGTCAGCGAGAACCTCGCTCACCGCGGGCCGTTCAATTTTTTGCCGCCGGAGCGCGACCCGACGGCGCTGTTCAACCGGCTATTTTCGACCGGCGCGCCGCCGACGGATCCGGGAACCGTGCCGACCGACATCTCTGGCCAGCTGCGCAAGAGCGTGCTCGACGCCGTGCTCGAGGACGCCAACCGTCTGAAGATGAGCCTCGGCACCGTGGACGCGCAGCGCCTCGAAGCCCACATGGACAGCATTCGCGCGCTCGAGCTGCGCATTCCGAGCGGAATGCCGGGTGATCCCGGCACCGCGAGCTGCACGGCCCCCGCCGCACCACCCACGACACTGGCCGACCTGACCGCGAAGAGCCAGGCCATGAACCGGCTGATCGCGTCCGCAGTCGCCTGCAACCTGACGCGCGTCTACACGCACCTGTGGTCCGGCGCGCGTGACGACAATCATTATCCGATCGTCCAGCTCGACACCGAGCACCACGAGCTGACCCATGGTGACGCCACGGCAAACTCGAAGGCCGCCACAATCGAAAAATACGTCATGAGCCAGTACGCCGACCTGGCCAGGGTGATGAAAGAGACGCCGATGGGCGCCGGCAACGTGCTGGACAACACCCTGATCTACGGCATCAGCGAGGTGGCCGAGCCCGGGGGTCACCTGATGACCAACTACCACATCGTCTTGATGGGCCATGCGGGCGGCCAGCTTCCGGGCAACCGCCACTACAACGCCCCCGGCCGCAAGGTCACGGAGCTTCAGCTCACGATGCAGCAGGTCATGGGCCTTCAGGTGAACAACTGGGGCAGCTGGGACAACACCAGCACGACGATGCCCGAGATCCTCGCCTGAGGGCCCCGATTCAGCGGGCCGTCAGCGCTTGCTGCCGCGACGTCCGCTGGAACGAACCAGTGAGCCCGAGCGCGCGCCGGCGACGATGGTGCGCACGGCAACCTCGAGCAGTTCCCCCTCGAGCCGGCCTGACGAGCTCGCGTTCCAGGCTTCGACGACTGCCCCGATCATCCTGAGCAACAGCCGCGGGTCGCTGCCCTTGGGGAGCTCGCCACGCGCGATCGCCCGTGTGACCATCGCGTACCAGGCGTCGCTGCGCTCCTTGACGGCATCGCCGATGGCGGCGCTGACCTCGGGGTCGTGTTTCTCAGCGAGCAGCCGCGCCCACGCCCGACCCGGCGCGCGCTGCTTGAAGTTCACCTGACGCCGAAAGGCCTCGATCAGATCCCGCTCGAGCGAGCCCGTGTCGGGCAGTGGCACGTCATGCACGAATCGGCGCATCCACTCGACGGCGCCTGCCACCAGCAGCGCCTTGCGCGGCCAGCGTCGATAGATCGTGGTCTTGTTGACCCCGGCCGCCTCGCTCACGGCGTCCATGCGAAACGCCCTGTAGCCGGACTCGCCGAGCTCGGCGACGGTCGCCTCGAGCACCTGCTGCACGACGCGCTCGCTGCGCCCGCCGAGCACGCCCCTCGTTCGACGCGTCTCCGTTCGCTTGCTCAAGGTCTTGTGGCGAGGATAGGCGCGCGCAGGGCAAGATGGCAAGTGCGAGTTGCCATCTTGGCCGCGCTGCGGGTACGTTTGGGACCTGGCAACGCGTAGTTGCCTTTTGGAGGTCCCATGCTCTGGTTTCACTTCCCGGCGTACGTCTTCGCGGGTGCCTTCTTCGCAAACTTCGTCCCGCACTTCGTCTCGGGGGTGCTCGGGCGCACGTTTCCGACCCCGTTCGCTTCGCCCCCGTTCCGCGGGCAGTCGTCGTCGCGCGTGAACGTCCTGTATGGGCTGTGTAACCTCGCCGTCGCCTATGCGCTGCTCGTGCACGTTGGAGACTTCGCTCCGCGAAACGCGCTGCACGCGGCCGTCTTCGGGCTCGGCCTCGCTGCCTGGTCGCTGCTGATCACGCGCTCGCTGGCGCGCCT
>DATLIL010000888.1:0-10696 GCA_035539475.1 Polyangiaceae bacterium | reverse complement strand
TCGAGCAGCCGCACGTCGAGGCCAGTTCGGACCGCGGGCAAGAGCTCGGTGCTCGTGTATTCGATGTCCTGCGAGGGCCCGCCGGCTTCCGCCGAGACCGTAGTGCCCCCCAGAGCGAAGAGCGTGGAGAGCTCGAGCGGGATCAGCATGTGCTTGCCGGTCGGGAACAAGTACGCGACGTCCAGGAGCGCGCCGTAGCTCGTGTAATCGAGGTACTCGTCCTCCACGCCGTAGTTGACCGGCTGCATGCCGATCATCGCGAAACCAAGATGGCCGCGGATGTCGGTACTTCCCTGGCCCCGCTTCGGCTCGCGCTCCTGCGGCTGACCAGCCTTGGCTGGCACGTCCAGGACGGGGCTCGGGGCAGGGGTATTCGCGGGCGCCGCGCCCGGCCCCACGAACCCGAGGCTCTCCGACCAGCGGACCTCACCGACGGCCTCCACCGGCTTGGGGCTCGGAGCGCCGGCCGGCGTCGTCGCGGCGTCAGCGGGCGGAGGCTGTGCGGGAAGCGCGACCACATGCGCTGCACTGGTCAACAGGGCGCACGATCCTAGGAGTGAAAAAGCGAGCTTCGAAGACACTTCTTTCACCATATCGACCGCACACGGTGGCGCCTAGATCCTTTGAGCGCGAGCGCGCTGGTTCATGGTCAGGTGTAGGAGCCAAGCGCCGAAATGCGCAGCGCTGTTCACTCTCTGGGCGCTGACGTTCTCCTCGTACTGCACGCATCGCGTGTGCTGTACGCATCGAGCTCGGCGCCTCCGGTCGGCATGCACTGCATCTCAAAAGACGGTCACACTCGGCTGTGCCCCTGTTCGGACGCGCGAATCTCTCGTTGGGACACCTATCTGCCCGAGCTCGACCCCGCTCGTGTCCGCTGACATCGACTCAGAAGGCGTCCGGCGCACACAGCCAGTTCGGGCCGGTGGCCAGAGTTCATCCCAGGCGCTGGCGGCGCGCCGAGAGGATCTTGGCGAAGGAGCGGAGCTCGAGCTCTTCGCGGAGGAGACCGGTGCGCTCGGCGTCGGCGAGATCGATCGCGCCGCAGTTGATGGCGCGCAGGAAGTAGTTCAGGAGACCCTGGCCGGTCGCGGCGTCGTCGAAGACGTCGCCGATCAGGGTGGCCTGCGCGGCCTTCTCGACGAAGTTCTTCAGGCGCTCGGCGGCAGCGTTCAGCCCGCGCAAGAAGAAGGCGTAGCAAGCGGCGTAACGCACGGGGAGCTGCGCCGGATGCAGATCCCAGCCCTGATAGAACGCGCCTTCGAGGGAGTGCTGGATGTGGCGGTACGAGAGCTGCCAGGCAGCGTGTACGGCCGCGCGGTTCTCCGCGCGCTGCTCGGGGCCGAGCGAGGCGCCCCGGTGCGGCGGGACGGGCATCACGTTGGTGGCGCCGTCGGACAGGAAGATCCCCGTGCCGGCGTAGGCGAGCAGCATCAGGCCCTTGGCCAGATCGCACATCGGGTGATCCATGGTCTGGTAGGCGGCGGTGATGTTGCAGGAGGCGGTGAAGTCGTAGGTGCCGAGGTGCGCTCCGACACAGCGGCCCTCGCAGGCTTGCAAGAAGCCCGGCAGCGGCGAGCTGCCGCTGGGGCCGAGCAGGGCCTGCGTGATCTCGATCATGATCTCCATGCGCAGCGAGCCCGGGGTGAGGCCGTGACGGCGCTCGAGGATCTCGAACAACCGCACCAGCGTGCGCGGCTGTTCGGCGATGGTGATCTTGGGCAGCGTGACGACGAAGTTGTCCGGCAGCCGGCCGCCGCTCTCGCCGAGCAACGTATCGACGAAGAGCTCGAGGGTGCGCGCTCCACGCAGCTTCCACTCTTCGCCGAACGATTTGACGCGGATGCCGATGAAGGGCGGCAGCAAGCCCTGGGCCATGCCGCGCGCGAGCTCACGCGCCGCCGCAATGGCCGCGGCGTCTTCCTCGGCGTCGCTGCGCGCGCCGAAGCCGTCCTCGAAGTCGATGCGAAAGTCTTCGACCGCCTCGGTCGCGAGCTTCTTTTGCACGCGCTCGAAGACGCGGAGCGCGAGCTCCTCTTCCTCGCGGGACGGGCGTTCCGCCGTGACGAAGCCGACCGCGCGCGCGAAATCGAGGGCGCCGTCGCAATACAGCCCGAGACTCTGGCGCGCGAGCTCGCCGAGCCGGGTGGTGGTCTCCGCCTTGAAGAGCTGGGCACCGCCGTAGACGGTGTGCACGGGCTGGCGTGTCGCGCGATCGCCCGGGTAGAGCCGGGTGAAAGCCTGGTTGGCACTGGACAGCGCTTCGAGCTCGGAGCTGGCTTCTTCGAGGAGCATCGCGATGGTCTCAACTGCCGCGGTAGGTGGAGTAGCCGAAGGGGCTGAGCAGGAGCGGGACGTGGTAGTGCTCGCCGGGCGCGGTCACGACGAACACGATCTCGACGAACGGATAAAAAACCGGACGAGCGCTGGCCGCGAAATAGGCCGCGGTCTCGAAGCGCAGGCGATACGTGCCGGCATCGAGCGCGCCGGCTGGCAAGAGATCGCTGACGCGGCCGTCTGCGCCCGTGCGGCGCTCGGCGAGGAGCTCGAAGCTGCCGTCGCCCTGCAGTCGGGAGAGCGCGACGGCGAGGCCCTGCGCAGGCTTGCCGAGCGCCGTGTCGAGCACGTGGGACGTGAGCGGACTCGTCATGCGAGCTTCTCCAGGCGGAGCTTGGTGATCTTGGCCTGTTCGGCGGCGGCGACACCGAGCTCGATCTGCGGGGCGTTCTGCAGGCGCTGCTCGAGCAGCGCGAGCATCTCTCGGGCGCTCTTGCCGCTGGCGCAGACGATGAAGATGTAGCCGAAGCGCGCGGCGTAGCTCAGGTTGCCGGCGCGGAGCGCGGCGAGCGTGGCCTCGTCGGCCTCTGCCGCGCCGGCCTGCTCCTCCGAAGACCACGCGCTCGTGGCGGCGAACCTCTTTCTGAGCTCGGCGATGTCGGCGCCGATCGCGGGATGGTGCGAGAACGCCTCGAGGAAATCGGCGCGACCGAGCCCGGCCCAGATCTCGTCGGCGGCGGCCAGCAGCGCCTCGCGCGTCGCGAAGGGTCGCCGGGCGAGCATGCTGCTCACCCAGCGCGACGAGCCACAGCAGCGGAATAGCGCCGCCTCGGCTTCGGCGGCAGGCAGCGAGTTCAACAGCCGTTCCGGCGAGCTCAAGTGCGCACCCCCCACAAACGCAAGCGACTGACGCCGCCGTCGGGATAGATGCGGAGCCTGACGTGCGTGGCGGGCAGATGCGCCACCAGGGCGTCGCGGAAGAAGTGACGCTTGTCGGCCGACAGCTTGGTCTCGGGCAAGATGGGAACCCAGCTCTCGCTCGTCACGAGATCGGTGATGCGAGCCCCGGGCGCGTCGAGCACCTCGATCGAGCAGCGATCGGGGAAGTTGCCCTTGAAGTGCGCCGTGTCGACCTCGGCCAGGCCGATCACGCCGCGCGCACCGAGGCGCAGCAGGATGAAGTCGTGACCCGGCAGGCGCTTGCGACGCGTTTCCCAGCCGCCGCCCATGTCCGCCGCGCGCCCCGGCAGGATCAGGTTGTTCATGGGGCCAAAGAAGGCGTCGGACGAGACCAGCGCGAGGCCGCCATTGCGGGCCGCGACCAGATCGACGGCGTCGCCCGGGATCTGCGCGTCCGCCTCCTCGTCGCGGTCGCGCTCGTCCCATTCGGGCTGGGCAACGCCGTAGGCGCGCAGGCGTGCGACGCCGCCGTCGGGAAAGATGTTCAGGCGCAGGTGGCTGACGACCTCGGTGTCGCTGGCGACGAACAGGTTCTGCGAGCCGGGCCGCAGCGGCACCTGCGGCAAGAGCTCGCGCCAGCTCGCGCCAGTGAGCTCGGCGAGCGGCGTGCCCTTCGGCGCGAGCAAGCCGTCGAGCGATGCGAACGGCGGGTGGTTGCCGAGGAAATGGTTGGTGTCGACGTCGAAGCCGAGCACCTTGCCGCGCACACCGAGCTCGAGCACGCACCAGTCGTGACCCGGGCCGCGCTTGCGGCGGCTCTCCCAGCCGTCCATCCACTTGCCACGGTCGGTGAACTTGCCGGGAATGAACTCACCGCGACCGGCCTGGATCAGGTTCTCACAGGGCGCGAAGAAGTCGTCGTTGGCGCCGAGCACCTTGCCGCCCATGCTGGCGGCGGCGAGATCGAGAAGACCGTTGAAGGTGGCGCCGCTGTCGTGGTTCACGCTGTGTCTCGGTGCAGGAGCGCGCGACCGCGCGGTGGAGTGTCGAACGAGCCTTCAGCATAAGCAATCTCGCCGCCGAGCAGGGTGCGGCGAACGACGCCGCGCAGGCTCTGCCCCAGGTAGGGCGAGATTTTGTGCTTGAAATGCAGGCCGTCGGGCGAGACTTCGAAGGCGGCGTCGGGGTCCCAGATCACGAGGTCGGCCGCGGCGCCAACGGCGATGGAGCCCTTGCGCCCGGCCACGCCGGCGAAGCGAGCGGGAGCGCTGCTCATCCAGCGCGCGAGGTCTTCGAGCCCGGCCCCGCGACGCGAGGCCTCGCTCCAGATCGCCGGCAAACCGAGCTGCAGAGAAGCGACCCCTCCCCAGGCGGCCTGGAAGTCGCCGCGCTCGGCGAGCTTGAGCGCGGGCGTGCAGGGGCTGTGATCGCTAATCACGAAGTCGATCACCCCTTCGAAGAGCGCCTGCCAGAGCGCCTCGCGGTTGTCGCGCTCACGGATGGGCGGTGCGCATTTGAAGTGTGTCGCGCCGTCAGGGATGGTCTCGGCCTCGAAGCACAGGTAGTGCGGGCAAGTCTCGACCGTGAGCGGCAGTCCCTTGGCCTTCGCCTCGCGCAAGAGCGGAACGGCTGATGCCGACGAGAGGTGAACGATGTGCACCGGGCAGCGCGTCTCGCGGCAGAGCTCGATCAGGAGCGCGATCGCGGCGTCTTCCCAGCTTCGGGGCCGCGACTCGAGGTAGCCGCGGTAGGCGCGCGGACTGGTCTCGAAGACGTCGGCGCCGAGATCGAGCTCGGCGTGGGCGAGCAGCGGCAGGCCGTGGTCGCGCAGCACCGGCATGGCCTGGCGCAGATCGCGCTCGGTCGCGTTCGGAAACTCGTCGATGCCGGAATGCACGAGGAACGCCTTGCAGCCGAGGGCTCCGGCGCGGGCCAGCCCGGCGAGCTCGGCGGCGTTGCCCGGAACCACGCCGCCCCAGAAACCAACGTCGACGTGAAGCTGGCCCTCACAGGCGCGGAGCTTGGTTTCGAGCGCCGCCGCGCTGGTCGTCACCGGCAAGCAGTTGAGCGGCATGTCGACGAGTGTGGTGACACCGCCGGCCGCCGCGGCGCGCGTCGCGGTGTCGAAGCCTTCCCACTCCGCGCGACCGGGCTCGTTGATGTGAACGTGACAGTCGACGAGACCGGGCGAGATCACGAGCTCACCGGCGTCGAGCACGCCTTCGAGCGGTCCGGTGCCTGGGAGCACTTCGCTGATCTTGCCGTCCTGAAAGAGCAGCGTGGCGGCGCTCACTCCTTCCGGGAGCACGACGCGCCGGCTCTGGACGCCGCGCAGGGTCATGAAAACTCCCTGTCCGAAAACCGACACAGGCTCGCGTAGTGTTCGTCCGCGTCTTCGCTGAACAGCGAGGCAGTGATGCCCGAGACGAGTCGGGGCACCGAGTACTTCATGCCGGAGATGCTCGCGCCGCCGAAGCCGAGGCTGAGCAGGCCGCCGAAGGTGTAGTTGTAGAGGGTGCGCAGGTACGGCGCTTCACCCGGCGAACGCTCGGTGAACTCGAAGTGTGGACCGAGGTACGGGTGTCGTGACAGATCGTCGTGGCGCTCGCTCTCCGGCGGCTGGTAGCGCTCCGACCAGCGCGCGATGTGGCGCTCGATGCTGGCGAGCTCGGGCCGCAACCCGAGATCCGTGACGAAGCCGGTGCCGGCGATCACGAAGTCGCACTCGAAGCTGCCACCGTTGGTACCGATGCGCACGCTGTCCCCGGCCGCGTCGAGTGAGGTCCAGGCGCAGCCCGGGTGCAGGTGAAAGCCCGGGTGCCGCCGCGCGCGCTCCAGCGTATCGCGTGGAGGCAGCTGGCCCATGCGCAGGATCTGGCGGATGAAGCGCCACTTGTCGGCGTCGGCCAGATCGCCCAGGTGGTGCAGGAAGCCGACGAACTCCGCCCAGCGGTAGGCGTTCACGTCGACCAGCGCTTTGCGCCGGAAGAAGAGCCGCACCTCCGCGGCGCCGTGCTCCAGGGCCGTCGCGGCGTTGTCGAAGGCGGAGGCGCCGGCGCCGAGGACCGCGATGCGCTTGCCGCCCAGGGCTGTGAAGTCGATGTCGGCGCGCGTGTGCGCATAGAACCGCGCTGGCAGCGCGCGCTCCACGAAGCCGGGCACCTGCCACTGGCCGGAGCCGTCGATGCCCGTGGCGAGCACCACCCGGCGCGCGAACAGCGTCTCGCTGTCGCACGGCACCGCCCAGGCGCGCTCGCTGGCGTCGAACGACAGCGCGCCGACACGCGTCTGCCAGCGCACGGGGAGCTCGAGCGTGCGGCGGTACCAGGCGAGGTAGGCGGCCCAGTCCTCGCGCGGCAAGAACTCGAGCGCCTGCCAGCTTCCGGCGCCATGCTGCGCTTCGTACCAGGCGCGCGGCGTGAGGCTCGGGATGCCGAGATCGGGGCCGGTCAGGTACTTGGGCGTACGCAGCGTGCGCATGCGCGCGAAGCTCAGCCACGGCCCGGCGCGATCCTCCGGGTTTTCGTCGACCACGAGGATGTTCGTCAGCCGCTCGCGAAAGAGGCCGAACGCCGTGGCGAGGCCGCTCTGCCCGGCACCGATGACGAGCACGTCGTAGATCGATTGGCCGGCAGCCGTCATCCGCGGCCTGGTCCAGCTGCGCTCGGGATAGCTCAGCAGCGAGAGCTCGTGCCGGACGCGCGCCGCGAGCTCGTCGAGCCCGCTCATTCGGTCTCCTCGTCGGCGAGCACGGATTCGAGATGCGCACCGAGGTGCGCTGACGCCTTGCCCCGGCGCACCGCCACGAGCTCCGCAGCGATGCTGACGGCGATCTCTTCGGGGCCGATCGCGCCGAGATCGAGTCCCACTGGCGCGTAGACGCGATGGAGCTCGAGCCCGGGCTTTCGCTCTGCGATGCGCCGCAGCAGGCGAAAGACCTTGCGCCTGCTGCCGACGAGCCCGATGTAGCGCACCGATTGCTGCAAGCAGAGCTCCAGGGTGCGCTCGTCGAGCGCATGGTCGTGGGTCACGATCAGGAGCCAGTCGCCGTCACCGAGGAGCTTGCGCTTGAGCAGCGCGGGAGGGTCGACGACCTCGAGCGTGCAGCCCGGAAAGCGCTCGGCCGTGCAGAGTTCCTCACGCTCGTCGACGACGGTGACGTCGAAGCCGATACCGCGCGCCAGCGGCGCCGTGGCCCTCGCCACGTGGCCGGCGCCGAACATGAAGAGGCGCGGCGCGGCCTGAACCGGCTCGACGAAGATCTCCATCCGGCCGCCGCAGCACATGCCGAGGTCGTAGCCGAGGTCGCGCACGAGAAGCTCCGAGCGTCCGCTCCGCTGCGCCTCGACCAGGGCTGCCAGCACGGCCTGCTCGATCGCGCCACCACCCACGGTCCCAAGCGTGTTGCCGTCCGGCTTCAGCAAGAGGCGCGCGCCGGCCTGCTGCGGCGTGGAGCCCGAGGTGCGGACGACGGTGGCCAGGGCGCCCCGCCCGCTGCTCCGCAGCACCTCGAGGATCGCCTCTGCGATTTCACGCACGGCCTTCAAAGTACCACGCCGCAAGTTGCCAGGCGACTCGCGATCCTGCACTCTGAAACCCTATGGTGAGCTTCGTCCTCAACGGTGAAGCGGTCACCGCGGACGGTGTCGGTCCGCACACCACCCTCCTGCAGTGGCTGCGGTCGACCGGCCTGTGCGGCACCAAGGAGGGCTGCGCGGAGGGTGAGTGCGGCGCGTGCGCGGTCGCGATCTTGCGCAGCGGTCGGCTCGAGGCCGTGAACAGCTGCCTCGTGCCGCTCGCCGTGCTCGAGGGCGCGACGCTCTTCAGCGTGGAAGGCGTGGCGGAGCCGGACGGCACGCTGCATCCGGTGCAGTGCGCGCTGGTCGAGAGCGGGGGCTCGCAGTGCGGCTACTGCACGCCGGGCTTCGTGGTGAGCCTGTTCTGCGAGTACTACCGGCCCGAACGCGCGGAGTACGATCCGGAGGGCATCAGCGGCAATCTCTGCCGCTGCACCGGCTACCGCCCGATCATCGACGCGGCGCGATCGCTCTCCGCACCGAGCCCGGACGACCGGCGCTTGCCACTCCTTCGTTCGGCGCCGGCTCGCGTCGCGACGCCGCTCTGCCCCACGGATCTCGCCGGCGTGTTCGCGGCGCTGGAGCGCCACCCCAAAGCAACGCTCATCGCCGGCGGCACTGATCTGCTCGTGGAGGCGAACCAGAAGGGGCGCCGCTTCGAGGTCTTGATCGCCCTGGGCGGCGTGGCGGAGCTCCAGCGCTTCGAGGTCACGGGTGACGAGGTGAGCATCGGCGCCGGACTCACCCTCTCCGCGCTCGAGCGGCGCCTGCACGCGGCGCCCGAGCTCTTGCCGCTCGTGCGGGAGCTCTTGCCGCTGTTCTCGTCGCGACTGATCCGCAACCAGGCCACGCTCGGTGGCAATCTCGCCACCGCATCTCCGATTGGCGACGCGGCGCCCGCCTTGCTCGCGCTCGACGCCGAGCTCACGCTGGTGAGCGCGAGCGGACAGCGGCGTTTACCGCTGCGTGAGTTCTTCACCGGCTACCGCACGACGGGGCTCGCACCCGGCGAGCTGATCGAGGCTGTACACTGTCGGCTGCCTCTGCCGCGCTGGCAACGCTTCTACAAGGTGTCCAAGCGGGTTCTCGACGACATCTCCACGGTGGCGGCCGGATTCGGCCTCGATCTCGATGCCGAAGGCCGCGTCGAGCGTCTCCGGCTCGCCTACGGCGGGGTGGCAGCGACGCCGCTCCGCGTCTCTGCCGTGGAGGCACTCGCAGCAGGCAAGCCGTGGTCGGAAGAAACCATCGCCGAGCTCGTGAGCGCGCTTCAGGCGAGCGCATCGCCGCTCAGCGACCACCGCGGCAGCGCCGCCTATCGCCTGGCGATGATGGGGCGCCTGCTCGAGAAATTCTTCCACGAAACACACGAGGCGTCGGCGTGAAGGCGGTCGGCAAGGCCCTCAGCCACGAGTCCGCGGTCCTCCACGTCACCGGCGCGGCCAGGTACGTGGACGACCTCGGGCCGAGCGTCGCGCGGCTCTGCCACGCCTGGCCGGTGCAGGCGCCGCACGCGCGCGCTCGCGTGCTCGAAGTCGACGTCCAGGACGCGCTGAAGGTGCCGGGCGTGCTCACCGTGCTCCGCGCCGAGGACGTTCCCGGCGAGAACGACATCGGCCCGGCGGTGCACGACGAACCGCTGTTGCCGCGCGAGGTGAGCTTTCACGGTCAAGCCGTGGCCTGGGTCGTGGCCGAGACGGAGCTCGCCGCTGAGCAGGGCGCGCGAGCCGTGCGCGTGCACTACGAGCCCGCACCGGCGCTGCTCTCGATTTCGCAAGCGATCGCGGCGGAGAGCTTTCTGACACGGCGTGAGCACTGGCGGCGCGGTGAGCCCGAAGAAGTCATCGCGCGGGCCGCGCACCGGCTCGAGGGCGAGCTCTTGCTGCGGGGGCAGGAGCATTTCTATCTCGAGACCCAGGCGGCGCTCGCGTGGATCGACGAAGGCGGTAGCGTCTTCGTGCAGTCGTCGACGCAGCACCCTTCCGAGACGCAGGAGATCGTCGCGCGCGTGCTCGGCCTGCCGAAGAACGCCGTCGTCGTGCAGTGCTTGCGCATGGGCGGCGCGTTCGGCGGCAAGGAAGTGCAGGCCAACGCCTGGGCGGCGCTGGCGGCGCTCGGCGCGAGCAAGCTCGGGCGACCGGTACGGGTGCGGCTGACGCGGGCGCAAGACATGACCATGACCGGCAAGCGGCACCCGTTCCTGGGGCGCTTCCGCGTCGGCTTCGACGGCAGCGGCAAGATCGAGGGCCTGGCCGTGGAGCTCTTCAGTGACGGCGGCTGGAGCACCGATCTGAGCGCGCCGATCCTGGGTCGCGCGATGTTTCACATCGACAACTGCTATCACCTGCCGCACCTCGACCTCAGCGGTCGCGTCTGTCGCACCAATCACGTCTCGCACACGGCCTTTCGTGGATTCGGCGGTCCGCAGGGGATGGTCTTGATCGAGGACATATTGGATCGCGTCGCGCGGAACCTCGGCTTGCCACCGGACCGCGTGCGCGAGCAGAACTTCTATCGTCCCGGCGAGCGCACCCACTACGGGCAAGAGGTGAAGGACGCCGAGCGCATCAGCCGCATCTGGGGTGAGCTCAAGCAGAAGAGCAGCTACGTGGAGCGCCAGGCGGAGATCGAACGCTTCAACGCCGAGCGCCGCCACGTGAAGCGCGGTCTGGCGATCACGCCGGTGAAATTCGGGATCTCGTTCACGAACACACCGTTCAACCAGGCGGGGGCGCTGGTGCTCGTTTACAAGGACGGCAGCGTGCAGGTGAATCACGGCGGCACCGAGATGGGCCAGGGCCTGCACACCAAGATCTGGCAGATCGCCGCCGAAGCGCTGGGCTTGCCGCTCGCGGCCGTGCGCGTGATGCCGACGCGCACCGACAAGGTGCCGAACACCTCGGCCACCGCAGCGTCGAGCGGCTCGGATCTGAACGGCGCGG
>DATLIL010000887.1:0-10827 GCA_035539475.1 Polyangiaceae bacterium | reverse complement strand
CGTCAGGCCATCGAAGAGCTCGAGGGCCTGGTCGGCTCGCTCGTGATCAAGGTCACGCCCGCACACGCCCGCGTCGCGCTCGACGGTCAGGTCGTGAGCCCCGAGCAGCGCGGCAAGCGCCTGCGCGCCAACGTTGGTGAGCACACGGTCGTGGCCGAGGCTCCCGGCTACGCCCGGGCGGCGCGTACCCTGCGCGTGGCGAGCGGTCAGCACGATCAAACGGTCGAGCTCAGCCTCGACCCGATGATGGGCTTCCTCAATGTCGTCAGCGACGATCCACGGGCGTTCATCGCCGTGGACGGCAAGGCGGTGGCGACGCACCGCTGGAGCGGACCGGTGACGGCCGACGAGGACCACCTGGTCCAGGTTTACCGCGCCGGCTACGAGCCCTTCGAGCAGACCGTGACGGCCAAGGTCGGCCAGACCGTGTCGGTGCGCGGCGTGCTCGGCGCGGCGCGGGAGGACGAGGGCGAGGGCGAGGAAATCGATCTCGGTGTGGCCGGCTCGAAACCGCCGCCTCCGCGCCAGAAGTCGGACCTCGGCTGGTACGGCATGCTCACGCTCTCGCTGCTCGGAGCGGGCTCGACCCCGCTCGATCTCGAGGTCGAAAACGCGCGCGCCTCCACCTCTGCGGGAGCGCTCGGTCTGCGCGGTGGCTACCGCTTCTGGAAGCCGATCGCCGGCGAGCTGATGCTCGATTTCGGCAACCTGCAGGTGACGGACGCGTGTGACCCGAACGCGCAGGTCCCCGCAGAACGCTGCGGCGGCGAGGACCAGATCGGCCGCGACTACCGCATCAGCTGGGTGCGCGTCGGTCCGAACCTGCGCTTCATGAGCGGCGGCGACCGCGTGCGCTTCGTGGCAGGCGCCGGGGTCGGCGCGGTGTTTCACCGACTGGAGCTCGATCCCCTGATCCAGGATGGCACGACCGTGGACGACGGCCAGAAGGCCTTCGGAGTCGATCCCTACTTTGCGCTCGAGCTCGGCATCGGCTTCAACCTGGGGCACTGGCTGATGGAGGCGGTGGCCATGGCGTCGATCGACGGCACCGGCAATTTGAAGAACGACCTGGAGGGCACCGGTGACCGCAACACGCTGCCGATCGTGGGGCTGGGCCTGAAATTCGGCTACAGCCAGTGGAAATCCCGCTGACACGTTGCGGAAAAATTAGCCACCAGGACGACCATTTCTGGACTCCCCTGGAAATTACACCACGCCTATCATGGCTCAGGTGCCATGAGCGTCGATATCCAGACCATCCAAGCGCAGTACACCGAGACCCGCAGGTTCGAGCCGAGCGCCGAGTACGTCGCGCGCTCGCGCATCAAGTCGCGTGAAGAGTACGAGAAGCTCTACCGCGAGAGCATCGACTCGCCGGAGACGTTCTGGAGACGCGAGACGGCGGATCTGGTCTTCCGCACGCCGTTCAAGACGCTGGTCGACTGGAAGCTGCCGCACAGCAAGTGGTTCGGCGGCGCGACGCTGAACATCAGCGAGAGCTGCCTCGATCGCCACCTCGGCACGGCCGTCGAGAACAAGCCTGCCATCGTCTTCGAGAGCGAGCCGGGCGAGAGCTCGACGCTCACCTACGGCGAGCTGCACAAGAAGGTCGTCGTCTTCGCCGCCGCGCTGCGCAAGCTCGGCGTGAAGAAGGGTGACCGCGTCGCCATCTACATGGGCATGGTGCCCGAGGTCGTCATCGGCATGCTGGCCTGCGCTCGCATCGGTGCGGCGCACACCGTGGTCTTCGGCGGTTTCGCGGCAGAATCACTGCGCGATCGCATCAACGACTGTCAGGCCAAGGTGGTGCTGACGCAGGACGGCGCCTGGCGCCGCGGCAACGTGGTGCCGCTCAAGGCCACCGTCGACAAGGCCGTCGACAGCACGCCCAGCGTCGAGAAGGTCGTGGTGCTCAAGCGCATCGGCCAGGAGAAGGCGCCGATCGAGATGAAGAGCGGCCGCGACATCGACTGGTACGACCTGGCCGAGAGCAGCGATCCGAGCCTCGGCAAGGACGCCGAGATCGTCGACGCCGAGCACCCGCTGTTCATCCTCTACACCTCGGGCTCGACGGGCAAGCCCAAGGGCGTTCTCCACACCACCGCCGGCTACCTGGTGGGCGCGCACGTCACCACCAAGTACGTCTTCGACCTGCAGGACAACGACGTCTACTGGTGCACGGCCGACGTCGGCTGGATCACCGGCCACAGCTACATCGTGTACGGGCCGCTCTCCAACGGCGCCACCTGCGTGCTGTACGAAGGCGCGCCGAACCAGCCCGACTGGGGTCGCTTCTGGCGCATCATCGAGAAGCACAAGGTCACCGTGCTGTACACGGCGCCGACCGCGATCCGCGCCTTCATTCGCCAGGGCAACGAGTGGCCGCAAAAAGCCGACCTCTCCAGCCTGAGGTTGCTCGGCACCGTTGGTGAGCCGATCAACCCCGAAGCCTGGATCTGGTATCACGAGGTGGTCGGCGCCAAGCGCTGCCCCATCGTCGACACGTGGTGGCAGACGGAGACGGGCTCGATCCTGCTGACCACCCTGCCCGGCGCGCACACCACCAAGCCCGGTAGCGCAGGTCTGCCGTTCTTCGGTGTGGAGCCGGAGATCGTGACCAACAAGGGTGAGCCTGTGCCGAACGGCTCGGGCGGCCTGCTCGTGCTCAAGCGCCCCTGGCCCAGCATGCTGCGCACGATCTGGGGCGACGACGATCGCTACCAGAAGCAGTACTGGAGCGAGATCCCCGGCACCTACTTCACGGGTGACGGCGCCTATCGCGACGACGAGGGTTACTACCGCGTCGTCGGACGCATCGACGACGTGCTCAACGTCTCGGGTCATCGCATCGGTACGGCGGAGATCGAGAGCGCGCTCGTGGCGCACTCGGCGGTGGCCGAGGCCGCAGCCGTCGGCCGTCCCGACGAGCTCAAGGGTCAGGCGCTGGTCGTGTTCGTCACGCTCAAGCCCGGCAACCCCACCGACGACGCCATGAAGAAGGTCCTCGGCGAGCACGTGGCCCAGGAGATCGGCAAGTTCGCGCGGCCGGACGAGGTCCGCTTCGCCGAGAGCCTGCCCAAGACGAGAAGCGGCAAGATCATGCGCCGTTTCCTCAAGGACATCGCCTCGGGCAAGGACGCGGCTGGCGACATGTCGACGCTCGAAGATCTCAATGTTCTCGCGAAGCTGCGCGAAAACGAAGACTGAGCTAGGCTGCCACGGGTGAGGCCCGTGATCATCGGCGCGGGGCGCGGCATGCGCCTCGGCCACGAAACCAACTCCGTACCCAAGACCATGGTCCCGGTGATGGGCCGGCCCATGCTCGAGTGGGTGCTGGAGGCGCTCGGCCAGGCCGGCTTCCAGAAGCGGGACGTGATCTTCATCTGCGGCTACGCCGAAGACGTCGTCCGCTCGCGTTACCCCGAGTTCACGTTCGTGAAGAACGCGGACTGGCAGAATAACAACATTCTGCTCTCCCTTCTCTGCGCGCGCGAGCACCTCGGCCAGGGCTTCGTCTCGACCTACGCCGACATCGTCTACGAGGGCGCCGTCGTACAAAAACTGGTCGATGCGCGCGAAGACATCGTGCTCGGCTGCGACACGCGCTGGCGCCGCCGCTACACCACGCGCCAGCAGCATCCGGAGACGGACGCGGAGAAGCTCCGGGCCGACGGCCGCCGCGTGGTCGAGCTCAGCCGCCGTATCGAGAGCGAACAGGCTCAGGGTGAGTTCATCGGCGTGATGAAGCTGACCGCCGCCGGCGCCGGCACGTTCCTCGATGCCTTCGATCGCGCCCGCTCGAAGTTCGCAGGCCAGACCTACCGCGAGGGCCGGAGCTTCGAGAAGGCTTACTTGATCGACCTCCTGGCAGACATGCTGGAGCAGGGCAGCGTGATGCATCGTGAGGACACGGCCGGGGGCTACATGGAGATCGACACGCTGGAAGATCTCGGACACGCGGAGCGATGGTGGAAAGAACGCGCGTGATCCTCAAGACGGTGAGCCCACGCGCGCTGCTCGAGCGCCTGCAGGAGCTGCGCGGCGACAGCGCGGAGGCTGCGCTCGCCTTCGATGGCGACGGCACGCTCTGGAGCGGCGACGTCGGCGAGGACCTGTTCCATCACGCCATCAGCCGCCGCTCGTTGCGCGAGGAGGCGCTGGCCGCGCTGCGCCGTGCGGCTTCGAGCGGCGGCCTCGACACCGACGGTGACGCCAACGACGTGGCCAAGCGCATCTTCGACGCCTACGTCGCCGGCAAATACCCCGAGCGTGAAACCTGCGAGATGATGACCTGGTGCTACGCCGGCCAGACCGCGAGCGAGCTCGCCGAGAGCTGCCGCGAAGTGCTGCAGCAGGCGCGCATCGGCGAACGCCTGCATCGCGAGCTCGAGCCGGTGCTCGACTACGCGCGCGGCTCGGGCCTGCGCGCGGTCGTGGTGTCGGCGTCACCGCGGCCAGTCGTGGAAGCAGCGGCGAGCCTGTGGGGATTCGCTCCACGAGACATCGCCGCCAGCACGGCCGCCGAGAGCGGCGGGCGTGTCGCTCCCGAGAACGCCGCCGCGGTGCCGTACGCTGAAGCCAAGGTAGGAGCTGGGCGCAGCTTGTTCGGCGACAGCCTGTGGCTGGCGAGTTTCGGCGACAACGTCTTCGACGTTGAAATGTTTCAAGCGGCGCGCATGGGTGTCGCGGTGAGACCAAAGCTCGGGCTGCGCTCGCGGCTGCCGGAGCTGCCGAACGTTCACCTGCTCGAGACCTGAGTTGTTCCTCCCCGGCGTTCGCGGTAGCTTCGTGAGTCCATGAAGCTCGTCAGTTTCGTCTGCGCGGCAGCACTCGTGTTCGGATGTGGCGGCGGTGGTGACAAGCCGGAGGCCAAGACGGCCGACGACGTGCCGGAGACGGAGACGGGCGAGAACCGCGGCGCACCGGCGGTTTCTGCCGAGATCGGCGGTCTCAACGCCGACGAGGTCAAGGAGACTTTCGCCAAGTCCAGGGGCGGACTCACCCAGTGCATGCACAAGGGCGCCAAGCGCGTGGAGTTTTTGGGCGGCGACGTCGAGTTCTTCCTCAAGATCGATCTCGAGGGCAAGGTGACGCACGCCCACCTCAAGCGTTCCACCATCGGCGATCGCACCACCGAGAAGTGCATGCTCGACGTGCTGCGCTCCAAGAGCTGGCCCAAGCCGGTCGGCGGTGAGGTCGGCATCGCTCAGAGCGGTATCGGCTTCGACATGATCAACGACGTGCGCGAGCCGACCGAATGGTCGAGCGACGATGCCGCGCCCGGTCTGGACAAGCTCAACGGCAAGCTCAACGCCTGCAAGCACGGCAAGGGCGGCTTCGAAGCCACGCTCTACGTCGACACCGAAGGCAACGTGCTCGCCGCGGGCGCGACGCCGCCCGACGAGGAGGGCGAGGATTCGGTCGACTGCATCGTCGATACCTTGAAGGGCGCGACCTTCCCCTCCCCTGGCAGCTGGCCGGCGAAGGTCACTCTCTCGCTGTAGGAGCAAACGTGCAGACCCTGCGAGGCCAGCGCGCGCTCGTGACCGGTGCCGGACGCCGGCTGGGGCAGCAGATCGCGCTGGCGCTCGGGCGAGCCGGGGCGCGAGTGGCCGCGCACTATCACTCGAGCCAGGCTGGCGCCGACGAGACGTGCCGCCTGATCCGCGAGAGCGGCGGTGAAGCCGTGGCGCTCGCGGCCGATCTGACTCAGCGTGATCAGGCCCGCGCGCTGGTCGACCGCAGCGTCGAGGCGCTGGGCGGGCTCGACCTCCTGGTGGGCAGCGCCGCGAACTTCGAGCGCATCCGCTTCGAGGACGTCGACGACGAGGCGTTCGATCGGGCGATGTCGCTCAACCTGGCGACGCAGCTCGCGTTGGCGCAGCGCGCCGCCCCGGCCCTGAAGGCTTCACGCGGCAGCATGGTCTTCATCACCTGCTCGAGCGCGACGGTTCCGTTCCGGAACTACTTACCCTACGTCGTCTCGAAGGGCGCGCTCCGGCACCTGGTCAAGACGCTGGCGCTCGAGCTCGCGCCCGACGTGCGGGTCAACGCCGTGGCGCCGGGTACGGTGCTGCCCGAGGAGAACATGGCCGCGAGCGCGCTCGAGCGCGTCGTTGATCGCATCCCCCTCGGCCGCACCGGCACCGCCGAGGACGTCGCCGATGCGGTGCTCTACCTGGCGGGCGCCAGCTTCGTCACCGGCCACGAGCTCGTCGTCGACGGCGGGCGCACCGTGGCCGGCTTCGAGCGCTACTAGTATGGTGTCGGGCAATGACCCATCGCGAAGAGCGCGAATTTTCTCTGCACCTGCACCTGTCGGCCGAGTTCTCGGACGACTACGAGGGCGACGACGATGGCTTCGCCTGGTTCGATCACTTCGAGCAGGAGCTCAAACCGCGTCTGATCAGCGCCGTGTTCGACGTCTTGCAGAAGACGCCGCGCTGGCAGGCCGTCGCCGCGCCTCGCGGCCGTGACCCCGAGCTGGCGCTCGAGATCGACGTGAAGCGCCTGCTTCAGGGCGCGAAGGCAAAGACGTAGGGCTTGAGCGGAGCCGCGGTCGGTTGCGCGGCAGGAGCCTCGGGCGCAGCTTCGGCCGAGCCTTCGCTCGGCTGGGGCGCGGCTGCCGCTGCCGGAACGGGCTCGCCACCGGGGGTGAGCTCGATCGAGACGCGAGCCTGGGCCACGCCGCGCTCGATCAGCGCCTGTGACAGACCGTCGGCACGCTTCTGATGGAGCTCGCTGTCGCCCGGTGCTCTCAGCACCAGCTTGAGCGGCTCGTGGGCGGAGGCCACGCGCGCCACGCCGGCGAGCACCGGCGCCGCGTCCACGACCAGCGCCTCGCTGCCCTCGGCGAAGAGGCGCACCACGGGAACCTCGAGCTCGACGCGGCCGTCGCGAGCACTCAACCCGAGCTCGCCCAGACCGCCGCTGCCGTCCCCCAGCACGAGCGCCAGATCGCGACCCGCGCCGATGAGCTCGCCGAGCTGGCCGCTGGCGCGATCGACGTCGTCCATACGCTGCTCGGCGAGCAGCAAGGCCTTGCCGAGATCGCGCTTTTCCTTGGAAAACCAGGCCAGGTGATCGCCGGCGCGCGCCAGGTCGCTCTGCAGCTGTTCGATCAGGAGGCTGGCCGACTCGCGCTCCTTCAGCGCCGCGGTGGTCTCGAACTTCGACGACGCCAGGTTCGACTGGCTCTGGGCCATGGCCTGCTCTTGCTGAGCGAGCCGGGCGCTGAGCTCGCGAACGCGCTCCTCGGCCGCGACACGCCGGTCGTATTCGGCCTGGCGTCCCTCGGCTTGAAATCGAGCTGCGCTCTCGGCGTCCTCGTAGCGCTTGGCCGAAACGCAGCCGGTCGTCGCGCCGATCAGCGCGGCGAGAGCGGCAAACTGCACGAGCACGCGCGGCGCCAAGGTGCAGATCTGGTAAGTGACGGCAGATGAGGGCAATTCGAAGTTCAGGGGTTTCATGGCTTCACTAGTTCAGAGGCACGCCGCGCCGTGATTGCAGGTCGAGGTGCTCGGCCAGGCTCAGGCGATCGGCATCGGAGATGGACACGAACTTGAGGGCTTGCTGCGAGCCCGAGACCCAGACGGAGCGCGCCACGGCGCGCAGTGGTCTTCGACGCTCGGGCAGGTAGAGCTCCAGCGTCTGGAGCAGCCCGCCCTCGCGCTTGCGCCGGCCGCGATCGATGACGATCCCACTGGCCGAGATCTCGATGCCTCGGAAGTGGGCCCGCAGGCTGCCGGTCTTACTGACGACCCGAAAATCCGTCCGCGCTCGCAATCCGACGCGACCTCTCATCGTGTCCTCCAATGTAAGAAAGTGTAGCCTACTCACCTACACTTCCGTCAACAACTCGCCGATGACTGCGTTCACTTCGATAACGCGCGCGGTGACTTCGATAAGGCGAGCGCTCGATAGTTGGCCGTAGCGCGCGCAGGGACGTACCAGCGGATCATGCGCCCGCGGCTCGGTGCCTGGTTGCTGCTCTCGCTCGGGGTGTTCACCGCCCTGCCGCAAGCGGCTGCAGACCCCGCCGCACCCGCGCCGCCCGCTGCGCCCGAACCGCCTGCAGTCGATCTGCGCCACATTCGCTTCGACGGCGAGCACGCCATCGCTTCGGCGGGCCAGCACGGTCGCGCCGAGCTCACGCTCGATGCCGATCTGCAGCACGCCGCTGACGAGCTCCTGAAAGACGCTGGGGCGCTGGCCGCCGCAGTCATCGTCGTCGACGCACGGACGTCGGAGGTGCGCGTGTTCACCGAACGCGGTCGCAACGGCTCCCCCGGCCTGCTCCTCGGCGCGAGCGCGCCCGCCGCCAGTGTCTTCAAGCTGGTCACCACCGCGGCGTTGTTCGAGAACACCGCCCTCACCCCGCGCGACGAGGTCTGCACCGTGGGTGGCGAGCGCGGCGTCGAACGGCGGCATCTGGACGCGCCAAGGGGCGGTGACATCCGCTGCGCGCCGTTCTCGCAGGCGCTCGGCCACAGCCGAAACGCCGTCTACGCGCAGCTCGTCACGCGCCACCTGCAACGCAGCGATCTGATCGATCTGGCCGGACGCGTCGGCTTCAACGGCAAGATCCCGTTCGACGCGCCGGTGCCGCTCGGCCGGCTGAGCGTGCCCTACAACGACCTGGAATTCGCGCGCACCGCCACCGGCTTCGAGAACAGCACGCTATCGGTGCTGGGCGGGGCCTACCTGGCAGGCATCGTGGCCAACGGAGGCCTGGCGCCGCGCTTTCACATCGTGCGCCAGGCCGGCGACTACCATGCGCCAGCGGCGCCAGAGTTCATCGGACGCGTGCTCAGCGCGAGCACGGCCAGACGCCTCTCCCGCATGATGGAGGTGACGGTGCGCGGCGGCACCGCGCACCACGCCTTCACGGACGAAGACGGCGACCGCTTCCTCGGCGCGCTGCGCGTGGCCGGCAAGACCGGGACCCTGAAACCGGCGGCGGGCGGCCCCACCACGAGCTGGTTCGTGGGCTTCGCGCCGGTCGACTCACCGCGCCTGATCGTCAGCGTGCTGCTGCAGAACGGCACCGTCTGGCGGCGTAAGGCCGCCGAGGTGGCGCGCGACCTGTTGCGCTACTACTTCGCCGAGCGCCACGTCGCCGGCGTGACCAAGCCCGACATCCTCGGCGAGCACTAATCGCCCAGGATGGACAGGGCGAGCCTGAACAGGCCGTAGATCGCCAGCGGCCCGGCGAGCCAGAAGGCTCTGACTGGCCCGAGCGTGAACGGCGCACCGGCGTGCGACGCATAAGCGATGTCGGCGATCATGATCGCCGCGGCCAGGCCCAGGATCTTGAGCGCGGGCACGGTGCGCTCGAAGACGTGGCTCGCAGAGGGACGCAGGGACTGCACCTGAGCTGCAGCGGCGCGGGCGGCACGAGGCGGCGCGACCGGAGTCGGGATATGAGCCTCGATACGCGAGGGTTTCCGCTCGGAAGGCTGCATTCCCTGCGCGAGCTCGAAATGGGCGCTGGCGTCGTTACGCAACAGCATCATGTCGGAACTGCTGTCTTGCTTGGGCCGCCGCGAGAGGCTTTGGACCACCGGGCGAGGCCGCGGCGGAGCTCTCAGATCCAGCTGCAGATCCGGGATCCCTTCGTCCGCTCCTGCCGCCGGTGGGGACACGGAGTCGATGCTGGCGCGCGCGTCGACTCCGATGCGAGGCGTGCGCACGCCGGTGGCGGCTTCGAGCGCATCCCAGAACTCGCCGATGTCCTGGTAGCGGTGCTGTGGATCCACCGCCAGCGCCCGACGGAACGCCGCCTCGACGTCGTCCGGTACGTTGCAACCCATCGCGCGCGGCGTGGGCCTTTGCTGCTCGTCGAGGCACGCGCCCATGACGGCCTGGAGATCGCCCTCGAAGGGAGCCTTTCCGCTGAGGACCTCGACCATCGTCAGCGCGAAGCCCCAGACGTCGGTCCAGGCACCCGTCTGGCCGTAGCGCTTGGGCAGCCACTGCTCCGGCGCCCCGTAGGCGGGCGTGAACGCGGACAAGCCGCCCTCACTCGAGACGCGCCCCACGATCTGGGTGGCGACGCTCTTGACCTTGCCGATCCCGAAGTCGAGCACCTTCACCGCCTCCTGCCCGTGGCTGCGGGAGATGAAAAGGTTCTCCGGCTTGAGATCGCGATGCAGCACGCTGACGGGCCCCGCCGGCGTCGGGAACTTGTGCGCGCACTCCAGCGCGCGCGCCGCCGGTCCGAGCAACGTCACGGCGCGATGGAGATCGAGCGGGGGTTTGCCTCCCTGTTGCCTGCGTTTGATCAGCCCGTCGAGGGACTCGCCCTCGAGCCACTCGAGCGCGATGAACGGCACGAAAGCGCCGTCCTTGGCGTTCTCGATCGCGCCCACGTGGAGCGGCCTCACCACCCCCGGGATCAGCGCCGAGAGGCGAAACAGGAGCTCGCCTTCTTCGCGGAACTTCTGCAAGAAGCCCTGGCGCTGCTCGGCGGACATCGTGCCGGGGATCTTCAGGCACTTCAGCGCCACGTCGGCGCGGAAGCCCTCGTGGTGAGCGCGGTAGACGACACCGAAGCCGCCTTCGGCGACGACGTGAGTCACGCGGAACGCACCCGCCTGCAGGCTACCTACGATGCCGAAGAGGTCTTCTGCCACGAACCCATGAGCATAACACCCCCGCCCGGAGGTTCAGACTCGGCGGCGCCGTGAAGCGAGCAGCCCGAGCGCGAACAGCACAAAGGCCGCGGAACTGCCCGATCCCGAGGTCCGGCCGGGTGTGCGGCAACCGCAGCCGCTCTTGGCCGCAGCTGCCTCCGTGCCGCCGTCAGCGCCGGCGTCGGCGGCGACC
>DATLIL010000886.1:0-4790 GCA_035539475.1 Polyangiaceae bacterium | reverse complement strand
CACGCGATCGAGCACACCACGATCGAGAATCTCGGGCACGAAGCCTGCGCCCAGGCCCTGGATGCCGTGCATGCCCGGCGACTTGCCCGAAATGACGGCGCTCGCGGCCGGCTCCACAGCCACGATCTGCACGCTCTTACCGAGCTTCGCTCGTAGCGCGCGGCCGACGCCGGTGACGGTGCCGGCGGTGCCGACGCCCGCCACGAACGCCGCGACCTGCGAGTCGAGCTGCTCGAGGATCTCGACCGCCGTGCCTTGCTCGTGAGACTGCGGGTTGGCCGGATTGGAGAACTGGCTGGGCATGAACGAGTTCGGCGTGTCCTCGAGCACCTTCATGGCGCGATTGACCGCGCCCGCCATACCGTCCGTGGCCGGCGTGAGCACGATGTCCGCCCCGTAGGCGCGCAGGATGTAACGGCGCTCGAGGCTCATGTCCTCCGGCATCACCAGCACGCAGCGGTAGCCGCGCACCGCCGCGATCATGGCCAGGCTGATGCCGGTGTTCCCGCTGGTGGCCTCGACGATCGTGGCGCCAGGCTTGAGCTCGCCCGCCTTCTCCGCGGCGGCGATCATCGACAGCGCCGGGCGGTCCTTGACACTGCCCGCCGGGTTCTTGAACTCGCACTTGGCCCACACCACCGCGCCGCTGCTCGGGCCGACCCGGCCGAGGCGAACCAGCGGGGTGTTCGCGACCAGGCCCAGCGCGTCATCGGCGACGCGCAAACCATTCTTGGTGACCTTGCTCGAACTGTCGGCGGGGCGGGAGCTCATCGGGCCTGCACGCTAGCAAAAGCCGAGCGCGGGGTCATGCCCGAGGTGCTAGCCGAGCACTCGCCCAGCAGCGTTGCCCAGCACGAGCTCCTGACCTGGTGCGAAAAACGGAGCTTTGACCATGGCCAGCGCGCGCAGCCCTCCCCGCGCGGCCACGCCCGAGCTCGTGACCTGTCCGACGACCTCGCCGCTCGCAGCGGAACGAACTTCACTGCCCGTTGGCGGCAGCTCGCTCCCGCTGAGCTCGACGCCGACGACCCGGCGCTTGAGCTTGCCGCGCATGTCCTGCATGCAGACGACTTCCTGCCCCAGGTAGCAGCCCTTGTCCCAGGCGATCGCCCGCCGGTCGAGCGAGGCTTCGTGAGGGTTGTCGCTCTGCGCGTAGTCCACGCCGAACTCCGGCCAGGCGCCGTCCAGCCGAAGCGCCAGCCACTCCGGTCCGCTGTCGAGCCCAGCGCCGAGCTCGCGCAGGCCTTGTTCGAGCGCTGCCAGCCGCTCACGCTCGATCACCAGCGCCGCTCCGCCGTGCCCGGTGGGATCGACCTCACCGAACGCGAGCGCGCCCTGAGCACGCCCGAGCTCCACGGCCTGGGGACCATGCAGGGTAATGAAGACGAGCTCGGCGCTGCGATCGACGAGCTCGGCGTCTTCCATCACCAGCATGCGATCGAGCTCGGCGTGCACGTTGCTGGCAAGCCCCGGCGCAACCCGGAGGTAGATGCTGCCGGAGCCTTCGAGCAGCAACAGATCCGTCTGGATCTTGCCCTGCTTGGTCAAGAGCAATCCAACCGTGCCGCGCTGCTCGGACAGCGCCTTCACGTCACAGGTGACGACACCGTTCAGCCAGCTCTTGGCATCGGGCCCACGCACGACCAGGCAGCCATGGTCACGGTGCGCGCGCAAAAGCATCTTTTCCGGTGTCATCGGTCGAGCGGGACGTCTTCGTCTTTGAGCGGGTAGATCGGACCGCTCTTGATCTTGAGTGCCTGGATCTGACCGGCCCGTTTCACTTCCAGCGCGACGCCGACGCTGGCGTTGGCGTTGATCAGGCTCTGCACGCGATCATCGTCCATCGTCTTCACGTCCTCGCCCTGGATCTTGACGATCTCGTCGCCACGCTGCAAACCCGCGCGCGCCGCCGGTGACTCGGCCAGGACGCGCGTCACGGCAGCGCCGCCGCTCTTGAGCTCGTACCACATGCCGATGCCGAGCTTGGCGTGCGCGGGCTCCACCTGCAGCACGATGCGAGCGCCGCTCTCGCAGTTGATTTCCATCGGGCGCCCTTCGCCGACACCCTCATGGAAGTTGAGCAACACCTCGCTGCAGACGGGGTGGTTGATCATGGGGTTCGAATCCCAGAGCTCCACCTTCACCTGCGCGCCGTTACGGATACGGTAGTTGGCGCGCGTCTGGTCCGGCCAGGTCGGACGCAGTGTGTTGGACTCGACCGGCGTGACGATGAGGTCGCGCTTGTCGACGATCAACTTGGCGAAGATGTCCGGTGCCTCGCCGCCCACGGCGTCCCACTTGCGGCCATCACGTGTCTTCGGGGGGATCTCCGCAGACGCGAACTGGACGTAGAGCACGTCCTCTGGCGGCGGCGGGTCGAGCCTTATGCCGGGCGGCGCCGCGTTGATGGGCGTCGCGACCTCTGGATACACGGCCCCACAGGCCGAAGTTGCAGCCAAGAGTACGAGCCAACCTGTGCGCCGAAGGAAGTCTGCCATCGTGGGCCGGCAGGCTAGCATATTGCCCCTACCGGAATCCGCGCTGAGACGACTGCACACGGTTCCGTTCAGGCTGCAGCTGGCCCGCTCGGACCTCGAACGAGTCCGCAGGCGGCGGCGACCTCGTCCCGGTACGCCAGCCAGTGCTCGAGCGCGCCGGCCATGGCCCCGACCACGGCGTCCCGTTCCGACTCGGGCACGTAATCCAGAATCACGCGCCAAGCGGCGCGGCGGTGGTCGCCCTCGACCGCGCGATGAGCCTTGGTCAGTGCCAGGTGCTCCAGGGGTAACCCGTAGTGGCGCACCAGGGGGTGCTGCTCGAGTGGAGACGGCTCGGGCGCATTGCCCTCGAGATCCCGGCGCTCGTGTGCGGTGCCTTCCAGGAACAGGGTCGTCACGGCCGCAGCGACGGCCCAGCCACGGTGCATCGTCGCTTCGTCGAGAAAGGTACGGTAGCGACGGGACGCCGGTAGCAACTCGATCCTGCCGAAGCGCTCGAGGTCCATGCCCAGACCGCGCGGATACTCGAGAAACAAATCGGGATGAGGACGACCGGCAACGAGCCCGCCAGTCTCTTCTTCGTAGACGTTGGCGATGAGCTCTCGGCGCGCCGCTGGGCTCGGACAAAGCACGTAGGCACGCCCCACCAGCACTGGAAAATCACGAACGTAGGTTTCGTACTCCTGCTCCAGATGGATGTGCAGCAGCGCCTTGGGGACCAGTCCGGACGTAAAGCCCGGCCACGCCCAGTGCTGCTTCCGCTCCATCGTGGACAAGAGCACCTCGCGAAACTCACCCTGATCCATGACGTTCGAGGAGAATGGCGGACCCGCGCACACTGTCAACCGATGTTGTATGCGAAGCTCGCACTCACGCGACTGCCGGCTGGGGGGCCGAGCCCTGCGTGACTTTCTGCAGCCATATCCATGCACCACGGCTCCCGCAGCGGTATGCTTTGTATCGGTGCGGTCCTCACGCCCGTCTGAGTAGCAACCATGGTCAGAATGTTCGGCTTCATCGGTAATCGCCCAGACCTGGGCGCCCGCGTGCTCGAGTCGAGCGCGACTGTGCTCAAGGTCCGACGAACCGACGGCGAACCGCTCGGTTGGGGCCTCGGCTCCTACCAGGCTGGTGAGGTGCTGTTGCGCCGTCGACCGATCGACGAGCGCGAAGAGATCGACCTCGTCGAAGCCGCCAGGGATCTGCGCACGGATGTCCTGCTGGCGCATGTGCGTCGCGCCAGCGTTGGAGCGCTGCGCACGGAGAACACGCATCCGTTCCGCTATCGCTCGTGGCTCTGGGCGCAAACCGGAACCATCCTCGGCTTCGATCGCCTGCGCGAGCGGCTACTGGCGTCACAGCCCGAGTTCTTGCGCCGCAACGTGCGCGGTGAGACCGACAGCGAGCTCTACTTCTATTTGTTCCTGTCGTTCCTCCACGACGCCGGCAGCCTGCACGACGGCAACGTCAGTCCGGAAGCGATCGGAGCCGCGTTGCGTGCCTCGATGGCGCTGGTCGATCGCCTCTCCGCCGAAGAAGGCTTTACCCCTCACAGCGGCGACATTCTGGTGACCAACGGCGAGCGGCTCGTTGCCGTGCACCGCAACGGCAACATGGCCTACCGCATGCTGAAGGGCCGCTTCGATCTCGAGGAGCTGCTCGGCGAAGAGGGCCTGCGCCGCGCGCGCATCCCGAGCATCGACAGCACTCACTTCACGCTGGTCGCCTCGGAGCTCGACGCTGTCCCGGCGGGCTGGGTGGAAGTCCCGCCTCAGTCGCTGGTCACGCTGACGCGTAGCGATGATCCGCTGGTCGAGAGCATCTAGCCTCGCGCTGCTGGTCGGCCAGTCCGCGCTCTGCGCAGCGGCCGCAGTCACGACCGTCGGCTGTGGTAGCGCCGGCCCGCAAGCGACGGCGCCGCAGAGCTCCGCGTCTGCCGAGCCTCCGGAGCGTCGCGCACCCGGGGTGGCCGTGGATCCTCAGGCAGCGCTGCCTGCAGCGACGCCCGCCGCCGCCACCGAAAAGGGGCTCGTGGTGCTCTCCTCGCCCCCCGATCCGACCCGCGCGCGCGACACCGTCCGCCGCTTCTTCAACGCCGTGGCCCGTGAAGCCGCCGACGACATCGATCGTCTGGTCGGCGCCGACGCCTGGGTCGAGACCGGAGCCCAACGCCAGCCAGTGCGCGGCTTCTGGCGAGCCAGGTTCGCTCAGCTCGACTACGGCGAGCTCGGGCGCGAGGTCGTTTATCGCGATTCCGAGCTCGAGACCTTCAGACCCGACGATCTGGAGCGC
>DATLIL010000885.1:0-10728 GCA_035539475.1 Polyangiaceae bacterium | reverse complement strand
CGCCGATCGTCTCGCCGAGCCGAAGAGCGCGGCCGAGCTCGCGCCGGTGCTCGGTCTGCACGCGCCCTCGTTGCACCGCCTGATGCGCACGCTGGCGAGCCTCGGCGTGCTCACCGAGCGCAGCGAGTCGCGCTTCGCGCTTACGCCCCTCGGCAACGCGCTGAAGAGCGACGCCCCCGGTGCCGCCCGCTCCACCTTGCGCACGTTTGGCGGGCCCATGTTCACGCGCGGGATGGAGAACATCCTGTGGTCGCTGCAGACGGGCAAGACGGGCTTCGAGAAGGCGCACGGTATGCCCGTGTTCGACTACTTCGCCCAGCATCCGGACGAGGCTGCGCTGTTCAGCGAGACGATGGTGGGCTTTCACGGCGGCGAGCCACCGGCCGTTGCCGCGGCTTACGACTTCTCGGGCTTCGAGAGCGTGGTCGACGTGGGCGGCGCCACCGGCAACATGCTGGCCCACGTCCTCGCGAAATACGCCAAGCCGCGTGGCGTTCTCTTCGACCTTCCGCACGTCGTCGGCGGCGCGCCCGAGCTCCTGAAACAGCGCAATGTCAGCGAGCGCGTGACGATCCAGTCGGGCAGCTTCTTCGAGGCAGTGCCTGCCGGCGGCGACGCCTACATCCTCTCGCACATCATCCATGATTGGTCCGAGGAGCAGTGCCTGACCATCCTGGGCAACTGCCGCAAGGCGATGAAGCCGCAGAGTCGCCTCCTGATCGTCGAGATGGTGCTGCCCGCCGGCGACGCGCCGCACCCGGGAAAGATGCTCGACATGATCATGCTGACGCTGCCCGGCGGTCAGGAGCGCACGGAGACGGAGTATGCGTCGCTGCTCGGCAAGGCGGGGTTCAAGCTCAACCGCGTCGTGCCCACCGAGTCGGCGGTCAGCGTGGTGGAGGCGTTGCCAGCGTGACCTGCCCGAGCCTCTTCGTGGCGCACGGATCGCCCCTGCTCGTCGACGACGCCGTGTGGATGGCGGAGCTCGCGCGCTGGGCCGGCGACATGCCTCGACCGGAGTCCATCCTGGTGCTGTCGGCGCACTGGGTGGACGACGTCGAGGGCACGGTGACGATCGGCGCCACGAAGACCACGCCGGTCATCCACGACTTCTACAACCTCCCGCGCCGCTACTACGAGCTGGCCTACGGAGCCCCGGGCGCGCCCGATCTCGCGGAGCGCGTCCGGGGGCTACTCGGCGCCCGTCACCGGAACGTCAAGGACGCGCCAGACCGCGGCCTCGATCACGGCGCCTACGTCCCACTCCTGGCGATGTACCCAGCGGCGGACATCCCCGTGTTGCAGGTCTCGATCCCGACCATGGATCCCGCCTCGCTGATCGAGCTCGGCCAGGCCCTGGCTCCGCTCCGCGACGAGGGCACGCTGATCATGGGCGCCGGGTTTCTCACGCACAACCTGGCGACGCTCCCTCGCGACGCGCGCGGCAAGATCGACGTGGCGGAGCTCGAACGCCCGGCGCCACCCTGGGCTATCGACATGGACGCCTGGTGCGCCGATGTCCTCGGAGCGCGCGACGCCGACGCGCTGGCGGCTTACCGCCGGCAGGCGCCTTCGGTCGAGACGGCACACCCGACGCACGAGCACTTCGTCCCCATCTGCGTGGCGCTCGGCGCCTCGCTTGGTCGCGACGAGGCGACCCGATTCCCCATCACCGGTTTCACCTACGGCTCTTTCACCAAACGCTCGGTTCAGTTCGGCTGAGCCATAACCCACCAAGAAACGAAGGTAGTCATGAAAGTCCACGGCCTCATCATCAGCGCTGGTACCCAGTTGGTCTTGATGGCGCTCGCCGAAAAAGGCGCGCAGCACGAGCTCGTGTCGCTCGATTTCGCGAGCGGTGAGCACAAGCAGCCGAAGTACACCGCGCTCCAGCCGTTTGCGAAGGTACCGGCGGTGGAGCACGACGGTCAGATCCTGTTCGAGTCGCGCGCCATCGCCCGCTACATCGACGAGGCATTCCCCGGCGAGCGCTTCACGCCCGCCGATCTCAAGGAGCGCGCGCTGATGGACCAGTGGATCAGCGTCGAGATGATGGAGTTCTACCCGACGGCCCACCCACTGGCGCTCGAGCTCTCCATCAAGCCGCTCATTGGCATGGGTGATCCGGATCCGGCGACGGTCGAGAGCTTGCGCCAGAAGGTGCGACCGGTGCTCGCGGTGCTCGACAGGGCACTCGAGGGCAAGAGCTACCTGGCCGGGAACAAGTTCACGCTCGCCGACATGGTCTACATGCCCGACCTCGGCTGGCTGCACGCCGCCGGTGAAGGCGCCTGGATCAGCGAATTCACCAACGTGACCCGCTGGTGGAACGGCATCTCCAGCCGCAAGTCGTGGCAGAGCGTGGTCGGTAAGCTCAAGGGATGATCTGTGCCCCTTGTCTCCGCTCCGAGGGACTAGCTAACATGACTGGATGGTTTGTTCGGTCAGGGCTCGGTCGGGAATTGGTCTGCTGAGTGCGTGGCTAGTGCTCTCCGGTTGCGGTGGCTCGGACGATCCCGCAGCGCAGAACGGCGGAAACGCTGGCAGTGGAGGGACCGTCGACGGCGGCGGCTCAGGTGGTGACGTCGGGACGGGTGGCACCGGCCTGAGCCCTGGCGGCGGACAAGCCGGTAGCGAGAACACGGGCGGCACGAGCTCGCCGGGCGGAGCGGCTGGCGAGGGTGGTGAGGGCGGCGACGGCGACCCAGAAATCATGGGCGTCTACGTCGACTGTGAGGACGGGGACGACGCGGGCAGCGGCAGCCGGTCGTCTCCGTTGAAGACCCTCGCGCACGCCACCCAGGGCAGGGCGAGCGGTGACACCATCTGGATCCTCGACGGCGTCTGCGACGGCACCACCCAGGTGGAGTTCAACACCATGGACGCGTCGATCGTCGTTCCCGACGGCGTCAGCCTGCGCGCCGAAACGCCGGGCGCCGTGACGTTCAACGGAACGTACATCTCCGCGGGCATCGAGCTCGAAGGCTCGAGCACCGTCTCGGGCATTCACTTCGAGCAGTTCCACGGCGCCATCTCCGCAGCCAGCGGCACGATCGCGATCGAGGGCACGAGCTTCGTGGACGTGACACAGCACGCTCCCATCAGAGTCAGTGGCACGGCCGACGCCACCATCTCGCCCGGCGAGCTCGACAGCTACATCGGGCCGAACCAGCACCTGCTCGCAGCCGTGGAGGGTCAGGCCAAGCTCACGGTCAGCGGAGGCGCGCTGGTCGGCGACGGCCAGGGCTCGAATACACTCGCCCTGTTCGATGCAGCCGGAGAGTCTCAGCTCGTGCTCGACGGCGTGACCGTGCAGTCCAGAATGGAAACCACGCTGTGGGCTGGCGATACCGCCGACGTCACCATGGACGGCTGTACGGTGCTGGACTCCGGCAACGCCGTGGTGCTGGCCGGCTCCGCTCACCTCGCGCTGCTCGATTCGAACATCGAAGGCACGGTCGGGTCCGGGATCCAGTTCGTGGCCGGTACACCCGAGCTCGAGATGATCGGCTCGTCGATCGTCGACTCGACCGCGGCCGCGCTGTTGATCCCGGACCAGGGTGGCTACCCGCTGATCTACATGCAGGCGTCGACGCTCTCGGGCAACGATGGCGGCATCGACGCCTGGCTCGGCACCACGATCGAGATTGTCGACAGTCAGATCGTCGACAACGACGCCGATACTGCGGCCCGCGGTATCAACTTCACGCTGAACCAGGTCAATCACCTGAAGATGCGCGGGACGACAGTGTCCGGGCATCCGCTGACGGGTATCGAGATGGTGGCGAATGTCGGCTCGACCCTGGACCTCGGGCGCGGCGACGACCTCGGTGGCAACACCATCGCCGGCAACAACACCCGCGCGCTCTCTAACCACGGCAATCTGATGCTGCTGATCCAGGGCGGGACCACGGTCTACGCAGCCGGCAATACCTGGGACCCTGGTGTCCAGGGCGCTGCCAGCCTGGGCAGCGTCGATCCACCGCCCGGGCAGTTCGCCGTGACGAGCAACAACGTGCACGAGCTCAGCGGCCTCAATCTGGGCCAGAACTTCTACATGTACGGCTCAGTCGACGACTACAGCACGTTGCGCTTGGCCGAGGACGCCTGTGTGCCGACGAACACCTGCCCCTGAAGACCTAGCCGCGCTGGTTCAGCTCGCCTGCGCGGCGGCGAGTCGGGAGTACTCGGCTTCCAGCTGGCGCTCGCGGAGCTTGAGGTAGAGCGTGAAGAGATTCATCGGACCCGCCACGAAAGCCCAGCCGAAGAGCGGCGCGAGCGGGTAGAGCGGAGCGACGGCGGTGCACACCACGTAGAAGCAGAGGTGGGTGCCGATGCCGTTGAAGGTCCAGAGCCGCATGACTACCCGACGGCCCACCCGCTGGCGCTCGAGCTCTCCATCAAGCCGCTCATTGGCATGGGTGATCCGGATCCGGCGACGGTCGAGCTTGCGCCAGAAGGTGCGGCCGGTGCTCGCGGTGCTCGACAGGGCACTCGAGGGCAAGAGCTACCTGGTCGGGAACACGTTCACGCTCGCCGACATGGTCTACATGCCCGACCTCGGCTGGCTGCACGCCGCCGGTGAAGGCGCAGAGCGTGGTCGGGCGACTCAAGGGCTGATGCCGCGCCGCCTGGCCCACTTGATGCACACGTTTCGTTTGGCGTGTGTCGGGCTCTCCGTGAGCGCTTTGTTGAGGGAAAAACGCGGCGCTCGGTAAACAAACAAAGTTAACTGTCAAGCCGCGGTACTGAGTGTAAAGGCGTGCTGTCAAAGCGTGATTGACCATGTCATGCGCGTGATCGCGAACGTACGAACATTGCGCGCCTGACACGCCGGTTGTTGCGCGGTGCGATTCGGCACGGTTATCGCAATCACAGCGTCCCGATGAGAAGCACCGAAGTGGTCTGGGCGTCGTCGCGAAACCTACTCTGCACCGCGCTGCTCGGCGTCGTCGCCAGCGCGTGCGCGTCAGAGGCGTCGTTCAGCAAGGAGTCGCCGATGGCTGGCTCCGGAGGCACCGCTGGAGCAGCGGAAACCGCCGGTAGCGGCGGCACGGCCGGCCTCGTTGCCGGAGGGAGCGGCGGCAGCGGCACATCCGCCGGCGCCGAGGGGTCGGGCGAGCTCGAGCTCGAGCTCGACTTCATCGACCGAGTGGAAGGAGAGTTCCCGCACATTCTCGAGAGCCGCTCCCGCAACGGCTTCTGGTTCCTGAGCGACGACGGGAGCGCCGGAATGCTCTCGCCGCTCGAAGCCTACGCACTTCAACCGCCGCGAGGTGACAGCTACTACTCAGCGCGCATCAGCGGTTCGGGCTTCACGGCCTGGGGCGCCACCATCGGGATCACGTTGAAGGCGCCCCTGGCTGCCTACGACGCGAGCGCCTACTGCGGCGTCAGCTTCTTCGCCCGAGGTCACGGAGACGGCTGGGCGCTCATGATCCCCGACCGCCTGAGCGAGCCCGAAGGCGGCATCTGTTCCGTCGATTCCAGCGAGCCGTACGCGCAGTGCTTCGACCACTTTGGCAAGCGATTCCAGCCGACGGACGACTGGCAGGAGCATCGATTCAGCTTCGATGAGCTCGAGCTGGTCAAGGGCTACACCGGACAGGACCGTGCGTTCGAAAGCGACGCAGTATTCTCGCTTCAGTTCGTGTTCGACAACGCCAGCGGCGCCGACTTCGAGCTCTTGCTCGACGACGTCGCGTTCATGGTCTGCAAGTAAGGGCTAACGATTCAGACCGGCTGCTGCGCGGCGGCGAGTCGTGAATACTCGGCTTCGAGCTGGCGCTCGCGGAGCTTCAGGTAGAGCGTGAAGATATTCATCGGACCCGCCACGAAAGCCCAGCCCAAGAGCGGCGCGAGCGGGTAGAGCGGAGCGACGGCGGTGCACACCACGTAGAAGCAGAGGTGGGTGCCGATGCCGTTGAAGGTCCAGAGCCGCATGAAGCCGCGGAAGCGTTCGCGGTAGAGGGCGCGCTCGGCGTCGCTGCTCGGTCGCGGTCGGTCGAGCCCGGTGCGGCCGACCAGGCCCTTGCGCTGCGACTGCGTGAACTGGTGGAAGCCGCGGCAGAGCAGCGCCGAGAAGCGGCGACCGGCGCGTTCGTGCTCGACGCGCTCGCGCTCGATCTCCTCGTAGGTGGGGAACGACGGGATATCGGAGGAGCCAGGGCGCTCGGTGTTGAAGAGGTACAGGTTCTTGATGTGGTCGTAGTGGTGCGCGTGCCACTTGATGCTGAGCGCCGCGGACCAGCCCACCACCTGGGTCAACCAGAACGGAACGCCGTGCTGCAAGAGCCAGAACAGGTGACCCACCATCAGCGACGTGATGCTGACCACGTCCGTGTAGCCGTCGAGCGCTCGTCCCGCGAAAGAGGAGCTCTTACGCAGCCGGGCGAGCTGTCCGTCGGCGCAGTCGAGCACGATCGAGCCGAAGAAGATCGCGGCGGCAATGACGGGCTGGTACGGCCGCTCGGGCGCCGACGTGGCCAGCGTGGCGCCGGCCGCGATCGCGAACAGGCCGGACAGCACCGTGACCTGGTTCGGGGTGATCGGCGTGTGCACCAGCACCTTGACCACAAGGTTCGCCACGCGACGGTGCAAATAGAAATCGATGAGCTCTTCGACGTCGCGCGCCTTGAAGGACTGCGTGGCGCTCGGGGCGACTTCCGTGGCGGTCATGGGGAGCCCCGGAGTGTAGAGGCTAGCGAGGCGTCTTGCCAGGCAGCGCTAGCCGGGCGTGATGTCGCAGCCCACGACGGATTTGCAGGTGTCGAGCGGCACCTCGGCGCACTCTCCTGCCGTTCCGTTACAGCCCACCTCCGCGCCCCAATAGCACCCCGGAGTGTCGTCGCAAGCGTTGATGTCGCCCTTGGTGTCGCAGGGCGAAGGGGTCCCGCTGCACACGGCGCTTTCCGTGAACTCGCAACCGGGCGCCGTGCCGTAGTTTCCGAGCTCGCACGCCACGATGGTTCCCGCGCATTGCGTCGGATCCCAGGTGCAGCCGCTGCGATTGGTGCACGACGTCTCGTCGGTGCCCTCGGCGCACGTTCCGCCCGCGCCGCTGCACACGCCCACGTGGCAGCCCGTCGAGGCGCACTCGTCGACCTCGCGCAGGGTGCAGGCGACGGGCGTGCCGTGAGGGTAGCCGTTCTTCAGCGTGAAGACGAGATCCGAGCCGTCGGTGGCCAGGAGCGTCAGGGTATCGCCCTGTACGCAGTACTCGAACGTCAGCTCTTCGACGCCGATGGTCAGGGTGAGCGTCGAGTCGGTGCGCACCCACGCGATCGCGTCGCTGCTGATGACGGCGGGAGTGCTGTCGCATTCGCAGGTTCCACAGGCGCCCCGCGCACAGCCAACGTCGGTGCAGTCGCTGGCGAAGGACTCGACGCAGCTCTCGAGAATGCTGCCCGTGCCCGAGATGCCGCTGAAGTAGATCGCGCCGGCGCCACCATCGTCGAGACGCAACATGAAGACCGATGCCGCGAGCGCTGGGTTGGCGAGCGGACACGTCGCCTCCGTCCCGAGACCCGTGCCGAAGTTCCGCTTCGCGGCGGTCGAGTCCGTTGCCGCCGCGCCCCAGGTCCCGAACGGATCGCCCCCGCAGCCCACGAAGACAGGCTCTGCGTCCACCGGCGCAGCGGGGCAGGCGGAGCAGTCGCACGTCTCCACGTCGTCGACACACTGGGTGGAGCCGAGCAGGCCGCTGGCACATTCGCAGGTCTTGCCGATCAGACAGCCGTCACCGGTCGAGGGCGCGCCGGCCATCGGCAGGGGACTACTGCCAGCAGCGCCGCTCGAGCCACCCTTGCCTGTCGAGCCGCTGCCGTCCGAGTCCGTGTTGCCGCCCGAGCCAGCCACGCCTGGAGAGGAGTCGTGATTGGTGCCGTAACACGCCACGGCACCCGCACAGAACCATGCAGCCAGTACCAAGCCCGGGAGTTTGCCCATCGCCATGACCTTCTTCCGCCGACCTCTTACGTTTCCGGGCGGCGCTCCCTTTGTCCAACAAAATGTGCCGCCAGGTTCCGCTCAGGGTGAAGCTGCGGCTATCGTGCCCGCCATGGAGCGAGTCCTCGAGTGTCCGCAGTGCGGTGCACCCCTGTCGCCCGAAGGGGCGGCCGAGATCGTCGAGTGCTTTTACTGCAAGCGGCACGTCGTCGTCAGGAGCGGCGCTCCTACAGAGGAGCCTGCCGCGGCCGTGGCCAAGTCGCCGTCCCCGGCGCGGAAGCCCAAGAGTGCGAAGCGCGAAAAGCTTCAGCTGTGGCAGTGGCTCGCCATCGCGGCTGTGGTGCCGCTCACGCTCGCCGCCATCTACTATGAGCTGAAGCCGCCTGCCGCTCCCGAGGGGCCGAGAACCGAGGAGCTCGTCAAACAGCTCGAGCTCAGCGCCACCCCGCAGCAAGCCGGTGCGCTGCTCGGCGAGAGGGCCAACGCCCCGGGCCGCGTGACGGTGGACTTCCCGGGTGGACACGGGACCATCAACCGCCTCGAGCTCGATCGACAGCTGGGTGGTGAGATCTCGGAGGTGGGGGCGTACTTCGGGCCCGACCTGAACAAGGCCGCCTTCGTCTCGCGTCTGCAGCAAGCGGCGCCGAATCGCACCAAGGACAGCAACGGGACCGTGCGCGTCTACCTGGGCGACACCGTGCTCGATGTCGGCAACGGTACCTTCAAGCTCTGGCACTGGAGCAGCGTTCATCCGCCGAACACCGACTACACCCATTGCTCTGCGCGCCTCAGCGCCTACTGGGCGCTCCTGCGCTGGGCGGCGCTCGACGGAAAGCCGCTCACGGCGGAGCAGCAAAAGCTCGTCAACGGCCCCAGGCTCGACGAACTTTCGGCACTCGATCTGTCGCTCACGGTGGAGCAGGCGACGGACGCTTTTCAGAAGAAGTTCACGGCTGGTTTTTGCCGCATGCAGGCCGGTTTGACGTGCCTGGCCGACGTCGATCACGCGCTGGTCAACGAAGTGCGCTTTCAGTGGCCCAACGCACTGCGCGCCCGCCCCCAGCAGGTGGTGATGACGTTCAAGCAGCGCAGCGAAATGGACAAGGCGCAACGCGCGCTGGCCGGCTGCCTCCATCCCGTGCTCGGACCCGGCGAGGAGAAGGTGGTGGACTACGTCCGGGGCACCCGCACCTTCGAATGGGACCTCGGCGCGGGCGGTGACCGGGTCGTGGTCGACACGAGTGGGCTGACGCTGAGCGCCGGGGAGAAATCGCCCGTCGACCAGGCGGCGGCCTGGCACTCGCGCTTTGCTCAGGTCGCGGCCGCGGTCGAGCGCTGCGCGCTCTGATCAACCGCGGCCGACGAACGGCATCTTGGTGGCCATGATCGTCATGAACAGTACGTTGGTATCGAGCGGCAGGTTGGCGATCTGCAGCACCGCGGCGGCGACGTGGGCCACGTCCATGCGCGGCTCTGCAGCGATGCTGCCGTCGGCCTGAAGTATGCCGGCGGCCATGCGCTCGGTGAGCTCCGTGGCTGCGTTGCCGATGTCGATCTGACTGCAGGCGATGTCGTATTTGCGGCCGTCGAGCGCGCTGCTCTTGGTCAGGCCGGCCACTGCGTGTTTGGTCGCCGTGTAAGGTGCGGAGCTCGGGCGCGGGACGTAAGCAGAGATCGAGCCGTTGTTGATGATGCGCCCACCACGCGGCGTCTGGTCGCGCATCAGCTTGAAGGCTTGCTGCGTACACAAGAACATGCCGGTCAGGTTCACCGCCACGACCGCCTGCCATTGCTCGAAGGTCACGTCCTCGAGCGCCACGGGTGGCCCGCTGCGGCCGGCGTTGTTGAACAGCACGTCGAGCCTGCCAAACGCCTCGCGTGTCTTCGCGAACAGCTGCTCTACCGACTCGGGCTCGCTCACGTCGGTCGGAACCGCCAGCGCGCGTGACGCATCTGCGCCCGCCAGCGCGAGAGTCTCTTCGAGTGCCTGTTGCCGGCGTCCGGCCAGCGCCACGTGGTATCCGTCACGCAGGAGCGCCAGTGCCACTGCGCGCCCGATCCCCGAACCGCCACCCGTCACCAGAGCTACTCGCTGCCTGCTCGTCATGCCTGCAGCATAGGTGAGCGCTCGAACAAGTCGATCCAGTAGGGGCCCTCGTGTCGACCGAGCCGGTGGAGGAGCCGCCCGTCGGCCCACTCCAGGAACGCCCGGTGGACCTCGGCGCCGGTGAGCGGCTTGTCCGGCCCCGGGGGCGCCCAGTGCACGAGCAGAACGTGCCCACCGACCCGCAGTTGCTCGACCACACGCTCGAACACCCGCTTCAGGTCCGGTCTCGACCAGTAGTAGGCGATCTCGGAGAGCAAGATCAGATCGAACGACGCATCACGCGGATACTCTCGGGGGACGTTCATGCGCTCGAAGCGAACGTTGTCCAGACCGCTGCAGCGGGCGATCGCGCGTTCGAGCGCCAGCGGCGAGCAGTCGACCGCCAGCAGCGAATCACAGCGCTCGGCCAGACGTTTGGTCAGCACCCCGATGGAGCATCCCAGCTCGAACGCGTTTCGATAGCGCTGCCGTGGCAGCGCCGCGAGCGTCTCGTCGTACTTGCGAGCTTCGTAGTCGCTGCTCTCGAAATTCCATGGATCGACGTCTTGCTGGTAGAGCGCGTCGAAGAAGGCGGCCGGCATCGTCTCGCTCGTCGTTTCCATGGGCATCCCGCTTTGAAACGACCTGGCCGCGCGGAAGTGACGAACATTTCGCCAAGGCCTCCGCCTTTGGAT
>DATLIL010000884.1:0-2933 GCA_035539475.1 Polyangiaceae bacterium | reverse complement strand
CCTCGGGGCAACGGGGCTGCCGACCGTGGCCACCAGGATCACGATCGAGGGCAACGGCAGCACCATCGTGCGAGATGCGGCCGCGCCTGACTTCAGGATCTTTTCCGTGTGGTCGGCATCGGGCGAGCTGACCCTGAACGAGACCACGGTCAGCGGCGGCTCGGCGCTCGACGGCTCGGCCATGGGCGGCGGCATCTACGCCGCTGGAGACGCCCAGGTGACGCTGAACGACTGCGTGATCAGCGGCAACAGCAGCGACTACCTGGGCAGCGCCATCGGCGGCAACGACGCCGCTATCGAGCTCAAGCGCACGACGGTGATCGGCAACAGCGGCGACTGGCAAGCGGTCAGCGCCTGGCTGGGGAACGTCAGCGTCGAGCAGAGCGCGGTGGTGCAAAACGACGGCGGCGGTGTCTTCGGCTACTACGCCGACGTCGACATCGACAGCAGCACGATCTCCGGCAACGACGGCGCCGGCGTCGAGGGTCCCTGGGTAGACGTCACCGGCAGCACCGTCAGCGGCAACACCGACGCCGGGATCGTGGTCTTTCAGTACTTCCTCACGCTGAGGAACAGCATCGTCTCGGGCAACGGCGGCCCCCTCGGCCGCGAGCTCGAGTTCCTCGACACGCTCGGCTTCGTGCAGGCCAATATGGATCACAACGTGCTCGGCCACGACGGCGACGCCGGGCTCTACAACCTGACGCCCCACCCGACGGACATCGTGGTCGCCGGCTCGCTGGCCTCGATCATGGATCCTGCGCTGGCTGCCAACGGCGGCCCGACGCTGACACATCTCCTGCGCGCCGACAGCCCGGCGCGGGACACCGGTCACGTCTGCGCAGCGACGGACCAGCGTGGCGTGTCGCGCCCGCAAGGAGCGGCTTGCGATATCGGCGCCGTGGAGCTCGTGGGCGACCGTTGCGCGACGTCCACCCCGAGTACGGGCTGCACGGTGAACGGCGTGGCGGGCCGACGCTGCCTCGGCACGAGCGGCAACGACGTCATCGTGGGCACGTCGAGCAACGACGTGATCTTCGCCCTGGCCGGTGACGACAAGATCTACGCGCTGGGCGGCGACGACATCATCTGCGCCAGTGACGGCGCCGACAGCCTCTACGGCGGCGGAGGCAACGACATCCTCAGCGGTGGCCCGGGACAGGACTCGCTCTCGGGCGATCCTGGCGCCGACACCCTGAACGGCGGGACCGCGACGGACGCCTGCAGCACCGACGACGCCGACGTCAGCATCGTGAGTTGCAACTAGCCCGAGCGAGGCTCCGGTCGAGCAAGAACTGCACGAATGGCTCGGACGTTTCCAAGCTGCCAGTAGCAGCCGCGCAAGTACTGCGTGATGGAAGGTGTCAGTCGCGCCAATGCTGCACGACACAGCAGGAATTCTGCTCGAACGATGTGATCGAGCTACACGCATTTCACTCCGAATGCTGATGAAACTTCCGCATCTCAAATGTTAGTGGTGATGCATCGCATGTCGACGCTCGCCAAGAACATCGCTCGCCTCCTCCCGCTCGCAGTCGTGCCCGCTCTGCTCGCTGCGGCCAGCCCTGCTCAGGCCGACCCCGTGTCCGACGCCTACGCCTTCATCAAGAACCAGCGCCGACCACTGACGGTCAAGCGGCAGATCAAAGGCTACCCGGTGCAGAGCTATCAGGCGCCGAGCGGCGATCCGCTGTACGACAAGTGCTTCACCTACGATCAGGCGGTGGCCGTGATGGCGCTCGTCGCCAACCCGAGCCCCACGGCGCCGGGACCGACCCAGGAGCGCCTCGACTACGCCAAGGGCATCCTCGACGCGATGGCGGCCGTGCAGGTCAGCGACGGCTCGTGGAACACGGTCTACGCCTGCAGCACCGGCGCCGTGGCGCTCGAATGGAAGCGCGAAGTGGGGCCGACGGCGTGGGTGGCCATGGCCATCAAGAAGTATCAGCAGGCGAGAAACGACTTTTCGCTGTACGAGACGAACTTCAAGAACGCGGTCAACTGGATCTCGAAGCTGCAGAACATGCAGTCGACCAGCATGGCCAACACCGCCGACTGCAACAGCTTCAGTACTCGCACCTTCAATGACGGCGGCGTGCAGCACGGGCAGTGCAAGTCGGGCGCCTCGTACAAGGTGGAAGGCTGGGCCGGCACGGAGATCAATCAGGAGGCCTTCATCCTGTTCAAGAAGTACGGCGAGCGGTATCCGACGGAGACCCTGCCGCTGGGCGTCGCCGGAGGACTGACAGGAACGGCCCGCGCCAACCTCATGTGGAGCACGTCCAACACCGGCTTCCTGGCAGTCGACGTCTTTGCGCCGGGTCAGGCTCGCTTCTTGACCGGTCGCAACGACGTCACGCACCACACCGACGTCAATCCCCTGGGCGTGATGACGCGCATCGGTTCAGGACGCTCGTTTCCGGCCGGACTGACGGACGCCGACCTCCTGGCCTCGACCGTCTCGGATCACGTCACCACCGAGACCGGCACCGTCAACGGCGTGAGCCAGACGATCACGGGCTGCGACTACGAAGGCGACGACATGGGCACGGCCGGCCTCGACGACGTCTGGTTCGAGGGCGTCGGGCAGATGACCCTGGCCTTCTACCTGTCGGGCGACGCCATGAATGGCGACTTCTACCGCACCGCCTCCGAGCAGGGACAGTGGGGCGGAGGCGCCTGCAATGGCGCGTCGAACTGCGGCGGCATCCAGTACTCGCTCAAGGGCACGAACAACGGCTACTGGACGATGACCACCGCTCCCGCGATCTCGCCCACGGGCTTCTACTTGATGGCGCTCGACGCCGCCTACCACCCGGGCAATCCGTTCAACCCCTACGGGCTGTAGCCGCGGCTGGCAGGGTAAGCTCCCGCGAACTACCTTGGCAGAAGGGCAGGCCGATGGCCGACCTTCTGCTGGAGTCGGGCGCGCG
>DATLIL010000883.1:0-5920 GCA_035539475.1 Polyangiaceae bacterium | reverse complement strand
GTGGGATACACGGCCTGGAGCGCGCTGCCGATCTACCAGCCACGCACGTACGTGCGCTGCGGGTACTTCGGAAGCCTCGGCGGCGGCTACGCGACGGCGCTCGGCGTGAAGGTGGCGCACCCCGGGCGAGCCGTCGTCTCGGTCAGCGGCGACGGCGGCTTTCAGTTTGGCCTCGCAGAGCTGGGCACGGCCGCGCAGCACGGCATCGCGGTCGTGGCGATCGTGTTCGACAACCACGGCTACGGGAACATCCGACGCGACCAACGCCAAGGCGAGCCCCGTCGCATCTACGGCTCCGACCTGGACAGTCCGGATCTGGTCAAGCTCGCGGAGAGCTTCGGCGTCGCCGCAGAGCGCGTCGCGACGCCGGCTGAGCTCCGCGCCGCACTCGGGCGCGCGTTCCTGATGGACTGCCCGCGCCTGATCGCAGTCGACGTCCCGCGCGACTCGGAGGCCTCGCCGTGGCCGTTCGTATTCCGTCGCCCGCAAGGGCGGAGAGTCGATGAAGTGAGAGGAGAAGCACGATGATTCTGGTGGTCGGTGGAGGTCTGGTCGGATCGTTGCTCGCGATCTTTCTGGCGAGGCGGGGGCACAGCGTCGCTGTGTACGACCGCCAGCCCGATCCTCGTGTCCGTCGCGGCAGCGCGCACCGGCCGTCGATCAACCTCACGCTCTGCCGGCGCGGCCTGGATGCGCTGGACCGCGTCGGGTTGAAGCAAGCCGTCCTCGAGCTCACCGTGCCCTGCTACGGCAGGAAGATCCACGGCATCGACTCCAGCGTCACCGACCAGCCGTACGGCGTTCGGGGAGAGGCCATCTACTCGATCTCTCGCGTGGCGCTCAACGATCTGCTCGTGCAGCGCGCCATGCAGGAGCCGGGCGTCACCTTTCACTTCGAGCAGAAGCTGCTGCAGCTCGAGCTCGGCGACTCGACCGCCGTGTTCGAGAACACGGCCAGCGGCGCCGTCAGCAAGGTGAAGGCCGAGCAGATCTTCGGCGCCGACGGGGCGTACTCGTCCGTGCGCATGCAGCTCCAGAAGACGGAGCTCTTCAACTACTCCCAGGCCTATCTCGACCAGGGCTATCGCGAGCTCACCATCCCGACCCGACCCGACGGGACACCAGCCCTCGCCGCAAACGCGCTCCACGTCTGGCCGCGCGGCGGGTACATGTTGATCGCGTTCCCGAACCGCGACGGCAGCTTCACCTCGTCGCTGCACATCCCGTGGCAGGGCGAGCGTTCACACGAGTCCATTCGCAACGAGGGCCAGCTCCTCGACTTCCTGCGCGAGGCGTTTCCGGACGTCGTCGAGCTCCTGCCGAAGGATGCGGCAAAGGAGTTCTTCGCGCGCCCAGCGAACTCCATGCTCACCGTGCGCTGCGAGCCGTGGTCGTACCGCGATCGCGTGCTCCTGATTGGAGACGCCGCGCACGCGATCCTGCCGTACTACGGCCAGGGAGCGAACGCTGGCTTCGAAGACTGCGCGGTGCTCGACACCTGCGTCGAGCGCAACGGCTCGGACTGGGGCGCGGCGTTCGAACAGTTCGAGCGCATCCGCCGACCCAACATGAATGCGATGGCCGAGCTCTGCGTTCAGCATTTCGTCGAGCTCCGCGACCTCGTGGGCGACCGGCGCCACCTGCTGCGCAGGAGAGTCGAACGAAAGCTGCACGCCCTCTTTCCGGAGCGCTACCAGCCCCTGTATTCGATGGTCACCTTCAGCCGCCGCTCCTACACCGAAGCGCTCCGCCTCGAGCGCGAGCAGCGGGTGATCATCGATCGCATCCTCACGCTGGAGGGGATCGAGTCCCGGCTCGACGACCCAGCCAGCGCCCAGCTGTTCGCGCGCTATCTCGACGAGCACGGACGGATCTCGAAGGAGTACCATGCGTCACCAGCCGAATGACCCGGGCCCCATCTTCGACCTCGCGCTCGGGTTCTGGGGCCCGAAGGCGCTGCTCTCGGCCGTAGAGCTCGGCGTCTTTGCGGCGCTCGCCAAGGGACCGAGAAGTAGCGACGACCTGGCACGTGAGCTCGGCGTTCATCCGCGCGGCGCAAGAGACTTCTTCGACGCGCTCGTCGCCCTGCAGATGCTGGAGCGACGCGAGGGGCAGTACTCGAACACGGAGCTCACGGACTACTACCTCGACCCCGAGAAGCCGTCTTACGCCGGCGGCTGGCTCGAGCTCGCGGGCTCGCGGCTCTACCCCGTCTGGAACAAGCTCAGCGACTCGCTTCGGACTGGAGAGCCCGGTAACGAGTCCAAGCACGAGCCCGACTACTACAGCAACCTGATGCGCGATCCCCAGCGCCTGCGCACGTTCCTGCGCGGGATGACGGGCCTCAGCATGGCGGCGTCGAGTGCGATCGCCGAGAAGTTTCCGTGGCGCGACTACAAGACGTTCGTCGACGTGGGCGGCGCTCAGGGCGTCGTCGCGGTGAAGCTCGCCGAGCGTCACGCACACCTCACGGGCTGCTCGCTCGACCTGCCCGCGGTTGGACCGTTCTTCGACGAATACGTCTCGAGTCGCGGACTCGCTGATCGCCTGCGCTTCCACGGCGCCGACTTCTTCGCCGATCCGCTGCCGTCCGCCGACGTCCTGATCATGGGACACGTGCTTCACAACTGGGATCTCGAACGCAAGAAGGTCTTGCTACGCAAGGCCTACGACGCGCTGTCACCCGGGGGCGCGCTGCTGGTCTACGAGGCCTTGATCGACGACAACCGCAGCCAGAATGCGTTCGGTCTGCTGATGAGCCTCAACATGCTGCTGGTCACCTCGGGCGGCTTCGTCTTCACCGGAGCCGACGTCACGGGCTGGATGCGCGAATGCGGCTTCCGCCAGACGCGCGTCGAGCACCTCGGCGGTCCGGACTCGATGGTGGTCGCCATCAAGTAGCGGCTGCAAACGCCGCAGCCGCCGCGAGCTTGTGCTTGGCCTGCCACGGCGGCCCGACCGATCGACCGAGCTCTTGCAGGAACGCTTCGATGTCCTCGCGCCCTAGCGCTGCGGCCGCGTCGTGGAACACGCGATCCCGATCGTACCAGTACACCGACCAGCCGCGCGCCTCGGCGGCGCTCGCGATGGCCTGGCGGTACATGACGGTGTCGGCGTACGTCTGCGCGCGATGGTCGGCGATCCGCTCCTCGATCGTCGGCGGAAGCTCGGGGCAGACGCGGAGCGCGATGGTCGCGATGGGCACGTGTACCGCCGCGGCCAGCGCCTCGAGGCTCTCACGCGCGCCGCGCGCCGCGGACGCACGCACCCGCTCGACGAGCGCCACCGCGTCAGCCAGCGAAATGGCTCGTGCTCCTGGCGTGTTCAGGTAGCGACCCACCGCCCACGAACCTTCGTGGTGATGCGGGTGCGTCGGTAGACCGCGCTCGGTGAGGTCGACGTGGCGGCGATCGAGGAGCTCCCCGCCGGGCGCGATGGTGACGAGCACCGCCGAGTTACCATGCTCGGTAACCCCGACGGTCGCGGCACGCCGCGTCAGGGTGACTCTCGCTTCAAGCGCACGGCCACGTGCCTTGCGTATTGCTCGTACCCGAGGCCCGTTGCGATCCCGACGGCACCTCGGTTGGCTTCCAAGGTCTGGTAGAGGAGCACCTGCCCCTCCTCGAGAGCGGCGCCGACCACCGAGCTCACGACTGCAGTACCGTGCCCGCGGCGGCGGTAGTCGGGATGGGTCAGCACGCAGGGATCGCCGGCGACATCACTCCAGGAGCGATACCCCGCCATCGCCGTGATGATGTCGCCCTCGAAGTGCGCCACCACATGTCGCTCTACCTTGCCCTGGCCACCGCTTTGCCACGCGTCCTCACCGCATTCACTCCGGAAACGTTGCACCGCGGTCGAGTCCTCCGGCCTCACGAGCCGGACGTTGGACGAAGGTGAGGGACGGAATCGTCCGACTTCCAGACAGCCCTGAAACGCCGGCCCAACCAGGAGCTCGAAATCAGTGCCGAGCAGCTCTCGCAGGAAGCTCTCGTCGAACAGAGACTCCGGGTCACAACCGTCGACTCGAGCTGCGAGCGGCGTGACCCACGCGGGCGGTGCCGAGACCACCGTGCGAGCCGCATGCCGAAAGCACCACAGACCGACGAAGCCAGCGAGACCCGCGTGCGCGCGAACGCTGACCCCCTGCGATGCCCATTCCGAGGGCGCAATGCCCAGGAACCCCGCCCAGAACTCATCGTCACGACGTCCCATGCTCCGGGGAGCATGCAGCATGAACGGCCCTCGGCCAAGCCTCAGTCGCTCAGCGGCAGCCCATGCATCCGCAGAAAGCTCAGCTTGTCCCAGTAGCCGCGCTGAAATCGGATCTTGTCGTCCACGACATGAAAGAAGCCACATCCGCGCAAGCCGAGTGGATCACGCCACTCGAGGATCGCCCATTGCCCGTCCTGAAAGACGTTCTCGACGATGCAGACCATCTTCGCTCTGCCAAACTCGGTCGCGAACATCTCGCGGATCGCCGCGCGCCCGATCACCGGGGCCTGCGCCACCTGATGGTTGGTCGCATCCTCGCTGTACATGGCAGCGAGGGCCTCCACATCAGCGCGATTGAAAGCGTCGACCCAGGCTCCAACGAGCTCACGTGGCTCCATGGCGACGTCTTGCGCCGAGATCAGCCTTCCGTCAAACGCGCGCTAGCGACTGGCCGCCAGTCGAGATGCGCGTAGGCGTCGTCAGCGAAGTCGGCAGCGACCAGAAGGTCGCGCCAGTCCGTCTGCGCGAGAGCGATCGCATCGATCAAGCGAGACAGACTGCCCTCGCTGAGCCGCAGCGCCGCAAAGCGCACCCGCTCGAGGCCTACCGGCGTCGGCCTGCCGGGCGGCAAGGGAAGGTTCTCCGCGCATTCGCTGTGCAGGAGCTCCTCTGCGGCTGCGACGTCGGCCGGCGCGAAGAGGGCGGCCACGTGTTGCCTGGTCAGTGGACTGAGCTCGACCACGGACCCCGTCAGTTCCCTTCGAAAACATACGTGTCGTGGAAGAGGCCGCCGTCGTCGAGGCGAAACGCGCGCGGATCCTCGCCGAAGTAGGGCAGGTTGATCACGGTGCCGAGCCCTGCGACCACGAGGTCGAGCTGAACGTAGTCGCCGAGGTCCTGAAGCTCGTAGCGCCCCTGCTTCTCCCAACCCAGGCCGCGCTGGAGGCTCCCGTCCGCTGTCGGATAGAGCTTGTAGAAGGTCCCATCTTCGAGGAGCTCGAGACCGACGTCGCCGTCTCCGTACTCGGAGGGTCCACACCCGAGCCAGCGTCCGACGAGCAGCGCGTGCGCTTCGTCCGCCGTGGCCGGTGTCGGCAGCGGCGTGGGATTCATCGAGCAGCTCGCGGGCTCGGTGTGGCTGCCGAGCACGGGATCGAAGGTTAGCGGCGCGCAGCGACCCGAGACGTCATTCTTGACATAGTCGCTCCGGAACACGCCGCCGTTGTCGAGCCGCAGCTTGTTCGGCACGCTGGAGAATTCCGGAAGCGTGATCCTGGTGCCAACACCATTGATCAGGTCGAGCTGGGTATAGTCTCCGAGATCGATGAGCTGAAAGGTTCCCTCCTCGTCCCCGCCGCTGCCGCGTCGGACACCGCCGACTCCGTCAGGGTAAAGCTTGTACCAGCTGCGATCGGCGGTGAGCTCGAGTCCGATCTCGTCACTGCTTCCGAAAGCGGACGGAGAAGCGCAGAGCAGCCATTCGCCGACCGCGAGCTCGAGCAGCTCCTCCTCCGAGGCCGCATGTCCCACGAGCTCGGTCTCGGCAGCTCCGCAGGCCGCAGGCGCGACGTAGTCCGCGCGATTCTCTGCCACGGCGAGCTCGCACGCAGCCGTCCCACCACCTCCCGGCGACGGCTCCGTCGGCATCGCGACGACCGTGCCGGTTCCCGCGGCCCCGCTCTCGGTCGGCACCTCGCCCTCCCGC
>DATLIL010000882.1:0-1734 GCA_035539475.1 Polyangiaceae bacterium | reverse complement strand
AGCGCGGCCCTGCTTCGACCCGCTGTCCAGCATCATACGCACGACGCGATGCTGCAGGCGACCGAACAAACCACGCGCCGGACGCAGCCCGAAGAAGGGCGGGGGAGCATTTGGCGAAGTCGGTGCTGGCGTCGGTGACGGGGAGATCACGTAGACCGGCAGCGCGTGCTTCTTGGCGATCAGGTGCGAGGCGTAGAACGCCGCGTCGCAGACCATGGCCTCGAAGGCGAAGGTCGAGCGCAGACTCTCGATGTCCGCGAGGTGCGCCTCGAGGTTGGCGAAGAAGATCTTGGTCAGCGCAAACTCGATCGCCTTGGGCCCGTTACCGAGCTTCTCGTACTCGGGGTAGTGCTCGACGAGGTTGTCGGAGTTGACCTCGAGCGCTCGTTCGAACGGGACGTGGTCCAGGCCGAGCCTGGAGAGCCGCGCAGCGAAGCTCGCCCCGGTGTAGAAGCGCAGGTCGTGCCCCCGATCGCGCAGATGCGCTGCGAGCGCGGTCAGCGGGTTCACGTGCCCGTCGAAGGGCATGGCGGCGAACAGGATCTTCATCGTCGGCTCCCGAGCTCAGTCGTAACATTAACTAGAGTAAGACTCTAGTGAGTAATTCTAGTGGTGCGCTGCAGCCCGATCTGCTAACGGAAGTGCCTGAAACCAAAGATGAATTTGCGGAGCCCCAAGCCTTCAATCCGTCGCGAGCGCGCCCTCGCGACGCGGCGCCGCATGCTGCAGGCCGCCTATCGACTGTTCTGCGAGCAGGGGTACCCGGCCACGACGATGGGTGCGATAGCGGACGAGGCCGATGTGGCGGTTCAGACGCTCTACTTCACGTTCCACACCAAGGGCGCGATCCTGAGCGAGGTGCTGGGCGCCGCGGTCATGGGCTTCGAGCACTGGAGCGGCCCGCCACCGTCGACGATCGACTTCGGAGACACCAAGGTGCTGCGGGCGGTGTTGCCCTGGTACGCCAAATTCGAGGAGGAGCCCGATGCGCGTCGCGCGCTGCTCCTCTTCATCGAGCAGTCGATGGAACCTTTCGGCCGCACCGCGCCGCTCGTCGCTGCGATGTATGCCGCTTCCGCCGACCCCGACGTTCGTGCCGTGGTGGAGCTCGGCGAGCAGAGGCGACACACGTCTTTTACTCAGGTCGTCAAACAGCTGAGCAAGAAGGGCAGTGGGCTACGTCAAGGGCTGGGCGTGGCGCGTGCCACGGACATCCTGTTCGTGGTCTTCGCCAACACCACGCTCAATGCCTTTCGCCAGCGGGGCTGGTCCGACCGTGAGTCGGCGCGCTGGTTCACGAGCGTGCTGAGCGAGCAGCTGCTCGGTAGCAAGTAGCTGAAAATACGAAGGATTGTCGACCGGCCTTGGTCTGTCAGCAGGGCCGTTGCAGCATGCGGCCCGCCAATGCCCCTCGAGTTCGCCTTGAGGCCGCGCTTTCGCCTGGACGAGAGCGTGGCGCCGCCCCGGCGCTCGCGTCCGAGGCTGCCGCGCGTGGTGTTGCCGATCGCGGGCTACTGGCTGGGCATGGCCGTGCTGACGCACGCGTTGATCATCGCTGCCAAAGGGGGCGAAGCGGCGGAAGAGAACGAGAGCTTCGAGGTTCCGCCGGCACCGGCCTTCACGGTGGAAGAGCGAGCAGCTGAGCCCGAGCCGGCTCCGCTCCAGGCGGTGACGTGGCCCACGCCCGCGCCGGAGCCCGCTCCCGAACCGAGCGAGCTTGCCGCGCAGCAGAGC
>DATLIL010000881.1:0-4305 GCA_035539475.1 Polyangiaceae bacterium | reverse complement strand
CGTCGTAGGTGCAGGGCAAGGTGGTGGGCAGCGGGGGGGGTGGCAGGCTCTGGGCAGTACCGATCAAGCGGGAGCGGTACTGCCTGGAGCCGAATCACTTGCTAGCGTGCGGGCGTGCTCGGTTATCACGTCGCGGCGGCGGGGCTCGAACAGGTGCGGTCGCTGCCGGCGATCGAGCTCGAGGCCTCGCGCCTCTTTCCCGAAAGCCACGTGCCGCCGAATCTGCGCCACGTCGTGACACCGCTGTACGCGTTCGCCAGCGCGCAGCGCGAGGGGCGCCTGTTCACGGCCAGCACCGAGACGGGAGAGGTGGTCGGTCTGGCGCTGGCCGGAGTCATGGACGGCGCTGCCTACCTGGCCGAGCTCGATGTTCTGCCCGCGCACGGCCGTCGCGGCCTCGGGCGAAAATTGATTGAGGCAGTGATTGAGTGGGCGGAGCGTGGCGGCTTCGCCGAGCTCACCCTGGCGACTTTCCGCGATCTGCCGTGGAACGCGCCGTACTACGCGCGGCTCGGCTTCGAAGAGCTCGCTCCTGCTGCGCTCGGGCCCGCGCTCGCGGCCGTGCTGCGGCGTGAAGCCACGACCGGCCTCGACCCCGACAAGCGCCTGGCCATGCGCCGGCCGCTCGCAGCGAATCTCGAAGCGAGCCTGCAGTACGCGACCCGCGCTGGCGTGGGCAACGCCGAGCTCAACCAGCTGTTCCGGGCCGCCTGGCCCCAGCACAAGCAGCGCGATTTCGAGTCGCTGCTCGGCCACAGCGCGCTCTACGTCACGGCCCACCTGGGCCCGAAGCTCGTCGGCTTCGTGAACGTGGCCTGGGACGGCGGCCAGCACGGCTTCATCCTCGATCCCACCGTGCTGCCCGAGCATCGCCTCCAGGGCATCGGCAACGCCTTGATGCGCCACGCCATCGCCGGCGCGCGCGATCGCGAGCTCGTCTGGCTCCACGTCGATTTCGAGCCCGGCCTCGAGGCCTTCTACCGCAAGGCAGGCTTCGTCAGCAGCGAGGCTGCCGTGCTGCGGCTGTGATCGTTCAGCCCGCCGCCATCTGGCCCAGCGCCCCGACGGCGGCCGCGATATCCGGCTCCTGCTCGAGCAGGCCGGCGAGTGGATCGGGCAGCTCGGCCAGCCGCGCCGGAACGGTCATGATCGTGAAGCGCTTGGGATCGAGCGCGGAGTGCAGCTCCTCCCAGTCGAGCGGCGTCGAGACCGTGGCGCCGGGCCAGGCACGCACCGAATAGGGCGCGACGATCGAGCGCGATTGGCCGGTCTGTCCGGTGTCGACGTAGACGCGCGGGCCGCGCTTCTCCTTCATGCGCTCCATGGTGGCGATCTTCGAGTGCCGATCGGTGACGAGCCGGCCCAGGAGCTCCGCCATCAGTACGGAGGTGTCGAAACTCACGCCGGGGCCGAGCGGCACCAGCACGTGCAGGCCCTTCTGTCCGCTGGTCTTGGGGTAGCCGCGCAGCCCCGCTCCATCCAGGATCTCGCGTAGCGTCAGCGCGAGCTCCACGGCGTAGGCCAGTGGTTGTTCGCCGATGTCGAAGTCGATGGTGAGAAAGTCGGCCTGTTCGCGCGTCGCCTCGCGGCAAGCCAGCACGTGCAGCGCGATGCAGCCGAGCTGTGGGATGTAGCGCAGCGCTTCGGCATCATCGACGATGAACACGACCTTCTCGCGTTCGGGGTCGTCGGGGTCGTACAGCACGCCCTTCCTGATCCACTCCGGTGTTCCCTCGGGCACGTTCCACTGGAAGAAGCTCTTGCCCTTGATGCCGTCGGGCTGGCGCACGAGCACCAGCGGCCGGTCCTTGAGGAAGGGCACCATCACCGGCGCTATGGCCTCATAGTAGTCGACGAGATCGCCCTTGGTGTAGCCCTCGTCGGGCCAGAAAATCTTGTTCCTGTTGGTCACCTTGACGCGCCGCTCACCCGCACGGCGCGGTGCTGGCTCTAGCTCTGCTTCCGGCGCCGGCTCCGGCTCCGGCGCGGCGTCGGCGGGCGCGTGCTCGAGCTTCTCGATCAGCTCTTCCGGCGGCGTGGCCCGACAGTCACCGGGCGCGATGTCGCGGCGGATACCGCAGTACACCGGCGCGCGCAGCCGGCCCTCCTCGGTGAAGCCATGGAACTTCACGCTGACGACGAGCTCGGGACGCACCCAGCGTCCCTTGCGCACGTCTTCCGGCATCGGGCCGACCGCCGGGTATTCCTTCTGTTCGAGGCGCAGGAGCTCGGCGCCGAGCTCACTCAGCGCGCGGTGATCCAGCCCGCTGCCCACTCGCCCGCGGAAGACCAGATCCGAGCCGGAGTAGCTGGCGATGCAGAGCGCGCCGAGGTCGTTGCGCTTGCCCTTGCCGTTCAGCCAGCCGACGACGACGAACTCGTCCTGCGTCTCGAGCTTGATCTTGACCCAGTCGGTCGTGCGTCGCGGCCCCGGCCGGTACGGCGACGAGCGCAGCTTGGATACGATGCCCTCGAGCCGCTCGCGCTTGCAGAACTCGTGGAGCAGCGCGCCGTCGTCCACGTGGTCCAGCGCGCGCAGGTAGCCGGCGCCGCGCAAGAGCTCGAGCAGCACCTGCTTGCGCTGGAACAGCGGCAGCGGCCTGAGGTCGCGCTGGCCAACGGCCAGTACATCGAACACCAGGTAACAGACGGGCACCTCCGCCATCACCTTGAGCACGTCGCGCGGGCGGCTGGCCTGAATGCGCGGCAGGATGCGCTGGAAGTTCGGACGGCCGCGCTCGTCGAAGGCCACGATCTCGCCGTCGAGCACCAGCCGCTCCGGTGACAGTGCGGCCACCGCGCGCGCTATCTCGGGGTAGCTGGCGCCGGCGCTGCGGCCGTTGCGGTAACGCAGCACGGCGCTGTCGCCGTGTTTGTCGGCCACGATGCGCACGCCGTCGATCTTGAGCTCGTACAGCCGCTCCTCGTCGTCCAGCACCGCCGGCTCCGTCGCGCACAGCATCGGGACCATCTGTTCGACGTGGACCTCGGCCCGCGGCGCTCCGAGCTCCGCGGCCAGCGCCTCGAGCCGAGCGGCGACCTCGTCCTTGCGTCCGACCTCGTCGATGGCGACGGCCGAGACCACGCTGTACGGCTGCTCGACCACGGGGTTCTTCGTGGCGCTGGCGAACTCGTCCTGCTTCTTGACCAGCAGCCACTGCTTGCTGTCCTCGCGCGAGCCCGGACCCTTGCGCCGCTCCGTCTCGATCAGCGCGAAGCGACCGCGCACCTTGAAGCCGGACAGCACGAAATCCACCTTGCCCTTGCGCAGGCCCTCCTCCGCGGAGGTCTCCAGGTAGCTCACGCGGCCCTGGTCCCAGATGATCATCGGGCCGGCGCCGTAGTTGCCGTCGGGGATGACCTTCTCGAAGTCGAGATACTCCAGGGGGTGATCTTCGGTGTGCACCGCCAGGTGCTTCTGTTCCGGGTCGAGCGACGGCCCCTTCGGCACCGCGAAGCTCTTCAGCGTGCCGCCCACTTCCAGGCGCAGGTCGTAGTGCGTGCGCGAGGCGTCGTGCAGGTGAATCACGAAGCGGCCCGCGCGCGTTTCGGCACTGCTGCGCTTGCGTTCAGGTGAGAACGGCTCGTTCGTGAGAGCGGGATTCCGCTTCTCACGATACTTGGCAAGGTCGCCGCCGCCGCCGCCGCTCTGCTCTCCGCCTTTGTTGCTCAAGCGTCAGACACCTTTGTTAGCATTGCCGTCCCATGGCAGCGCGAGCGATCGCCTCTGGCACTATTTCTTTCGGGCTCGTCTCGATTCCCGTGAAGCTCTACACGGCCGCCTCTTCCGAGTCGGTCAGCTTCAATATGCTGCACAAGAAGTGCGGCGGGCGCATCAAGCAGCAGCTCTTCTGCCCCACCGACAACGAGGTGGTCGAGCGTACCGACACCGTCAAAGGTTACGAGCACGCCCGCGGCCAGTACGTGCAGTTCACCGAGGAGGAGCTCAAGGCCTTCGAGTCCGAGCGCTCCAACGCCATCGAGATCACGGAGTTCGTGCCGATCGAGAGCGTGGACTTCGTCCATGTCGAAAAGTCCTACTATCTTGGTCCCGACAAGGGCGGCGACAAGGCCTACAAGCTCCTGTCCGAGGCCATGGATCACAAGACCCGCGTCGCCGTCGGGCGCTGGGCGGCGCGCGGCAAGGAGCAGCTCGTCCTGATTCGGCCCTACGCCGACGGCCTGATCCTGCACCAGCTCTACTACGCCAACGAGGTCCGCGCCTGGGACGAGATCGACACCGGCGCCAAGCTCGGCTTCAGCGACAAGGAACGCGACCTCGCCGAGAAGCTCATCGAGCAGCTC
>DATLIL010000880.1:0-2030 GCA_035539475.1 Polyangiaceae bacterium | reverse complement strand
GCCATGTCCTTGGGCGTCAGCTCGCGGGTCCTGCCCTCACCTGCGAACTTCCCGCGGCGAAGCACGGTCACGTAGTCGGCGTACTCGGTGACCTCGCGGAACTTGTGCGTGATGATGGCGACGCTGACTCGGCCGGCCTCGGCCATCCTCCGCAGCATGCCGAGCACCTCGTCGGCCTCCTGGGGAGTGAGCACGCTGGTCGGCTCGTCCAAAATCACGATGCGGCTGCCGAGGTAGAGCTGCTTCAGGATCTCGAGCTTCTGCTTCTCGCCCGCCGCGAGCTGGCGGACCAGCCGCCGCGCGTCGACGCGGAAGGGCATGCCGGCCATGAATTCGTCGATCGCGCGCCTCTCCTTGCGCCAGTCGATCAGCGCAGGCACGTCGGCCCGGGCCAGCACGAGGTTCTCGGCCACCGTCATGTTCTCGACCAGCGTGAAGTGCTGGTAGACCATGCCCAGGCCGTGGCGCTGCGCGTCCTTCGGGCTCTCGATCGCGACCTCGTCGTCACCGATCACGACGCTGCCGCTGTCGGCGCGGTAGAAGCCCATGATGCATTTGACGAGCGTGCTCTTGCCTGCGCCGTTTTCGCCCAGCAAGGCGTGAAAGCTGCCCGGCTCGAGCCGGAAAGAGACGTCGTCGAGCGCGAGCACGCCGGCGAAGCCCTTGCTCATGTGCCGCGCCTCGAGCAGCGGCGGCGCTCCTGTGGCTCGCGGCCCGGAGGCGAGAGCCGGCTCGCCGCTCTGGGGCGCGGCGCTGGTCAAGCGAGCACCTCGAGCAGAGCGCCGGAGTTGCTGAGCGCACCGAAGACGCCGTTCTGCATGGTCACCATCTTGAGCGCCGCGGCGTGGTTGCCGGGGTCCGTGGCCGCACAGCAGTCGCCCAGCAACAGGCACTCGTAGCCGCGATCGTTGGCCTCGCGCATCGTCGTGTGCACGCACACGTCGGTGGTGATGCCTGTCAGGACGAGGTTTCGGATGCCCCGCTGGCGCAGGATCAGATCGAGATCGGTGGCGCAGAACGAGCCCTTCCCGGGTTTGTCGATGATGGGCTCGCCAGCGAACGGCGCGAGCTCGGGGATGATGTCCCAGCCAGGCTCACCTCGTACGAGCACGCGCCCGCAGGGTCCCATGTCGCCGATGCCGGCCTGACCGGGTCCCCCGCCCTGGAGCTTGCGCGAGCGCCAGCGCTTGTTGGCGGGCAGGTCCGACAGATCAGGGCGATGGCCCTCGCGGGTGTGCAGGACGTGGAAGCCCTTGCTGCGAAAGGCCGCGAGCACGGCGCTGATCGGCTCGATCGGCGCACGCGTTACCGAGATGTCGTAGCCGAGCAGATCGATGTAGCCGCCCTTGCCGCAAAAGTCGGTCTGCATGTCGATCACGATCAGCGCCGTGTTCTCGGGCCGGAGATCGCCGTCGTAGGGCCAGGGGTAAGGGTCGGCGGGAACGAAGGAGGTCATGGTCTCTCAGCGAGCCGCGGCAAGCTCCGCGGGTTGGTCCTTGGACGTCTGCGTGGCCGAGCTGCTCAGCACCATGATGAGCAGCGTGAGCGCGTAGGGCGCGGCGTTGAACAGGTAGTAGCCCGACGTCACGCCGACCGACTGCAGCGCGGGCCCGAGCGCGCTGGCGCCGCCGAACAGGAGCGAGGCGTAGAGGCAGCGCAGCGGATCCCAGCGCGCGAAGATGACGAGCGCCACCGCCATCAAGCCCTGACCGCTCGACAGCCCCTCGTTCCAGCTGCCGGGGTAGTAGAGCGAGAGAAAGCTGCCACCGACACCCGCGAGCACGCCGCCACTCGCCGTGGCCAGCAAGCGCACGCGGTTGACGTCGTAGCCCATGGCCCGCGCCGCCTCGCCGCTCTCGCCCACGGTGCGCACGACCAGGCCCCAGCGCGTGTTGGCGAGCGCCCAGCGCAGGCTCGGAGCCAGGACCAGGCCGCAGAGGAACAGCACGTTGACCTCCAGCGCCGAGCGAACCTGCGGCACGCTGCTCCAGAAGCCCAGCGAGATCGCCGGCAGGCGCGGCGCGCTCGGC
>DATLIL010000879.1:0-10317 GCA_035539475.1 Polyangiaceae bacterium | reverse complement strand
CTTGGAACTGTTGCGATTCGATCGTCTGGCGCTAGCTCTATCTTTTTCGGGCCTCGTGGGCGTGGCCTGCGGCGACGGGGAAAGTACTCGCCGCGAGCCACCGCAGCCCGCTCCCGCTCCCGCTGCCACGCCGGCCTGCGCACAGCCGACCCCGCTCGAGTGCGAGGGCCGCTGCGTGGATCCGGCGCGCGATCCCCAGGCCTGCGGAGGATGTGGCACCGTCTGTGACGAGGATAGCGTCTGCCGCGACGGCGCCTGCGAGAGCGAGTGTGACGGCCTCTACCCCGATCGCTGCGGTCAGACCTGCGTCGACCAGCGCTCGGATCCCGCACACTGCGGAGCCTGCGGCCACGCCTGCGCCATCGGCGAGCTTTGCAGCGGCGGCGAGTGCTCGCGCCAGTGTGGCGCCTCGGCACCGGAGGAGTGCAACGGCCTGTGCGTCGACATCCGCAGCGATCCTCGCTTCTGCGGCGGCTGTGAGAACAGCTGCGCCGAAGGCGAGCTCTGCGTCGACGGCGCCTGCACCGGCGGCTGCGGCGGCGCGCGCCCGCTCGAGTGCTTTGGCAGGTGCGTCGACCCCGCCAGCGATCCTCGCTTTTGCGGCGGCTGCGATCAGGGTTGCGCCATCGGAGAGGTCTGCAGCGACGGTGTGTGCCTCGCCGGTTGCGCCAAGCCGTCGCAGACCCTGTGCGACGGACTGTGCCTGGACACGAGCCGCGACGCGCGCGCGTGCGGCGGCTGCGACGTGGCGTGCAAGCCCGGCCGGGTCTGCACCCAGGGCTCGTGTGCCCTCGAATGCCAGGGTGAGGGTGAACAACGCTGCGGCGACCAGTGCGTCGACCCCAAGACCGACCCCGCCAACTGCGGCGAATGCGGCGCGCCTTGCGAGCAAGGCCAGTTCTGCGTCGACGGCGAGTGCAGCAAGAGCTGCGGCGGTGACACTCCGGTCCAGTGCGGCTCACGCTGCGTGGCGCTTTCAGACGCCGCGGCCTGCGGACTCACCTGTTTTGGCGACACACCCGATCTCTGCGGCAACGGCTGCGTCGACTTTCTCTCCGACCCCCAGCACTGCGGCGCCTGCGAGCAAGCCTGCGAGCCAGGCAAGGTCTGCAACTCGGGTGAGTGCGCGCTGGCCTGTGGCGGTGCCACCCCTCAGCGCTGCGGTGACCAGTGCGTCGACGTCACGACCAACCCGAAGCACTGTGGCGACTGCGACGTCGCCTGCGCCCGCGGTGACAGCTGCAGCGATGGTGAGTGCCAGCCGATCTGTCCGCCCGAGGCCGCGCAGCTCTGTGACAACGAGTGCGTCGACCTCGGCACCGACCCGGCGAACTGTGGCGCCTGCGGACGCGAATGCGGCTCGAGCGAACGCTGCGACGAGGGCGATTGCGAGGCCGACGTGCTGGATGTCTCCGCGGCCAGCACCCACGTCTGCGCCATCCTCAGCACCGGGGAGGTCGCCTGCTGGGGCTACAATCAGGAAAAGTTGCTTGGCGATCCGGAGATTCCTCCTTCCGTCTACGCCAAGAGTCGGGTCAAGGGCCTGAACGCGAGCGCGCTCGAGCTTTCCACCGGTTTCAACCATTCCTGCGCTCGGCTCGAGAACGAAGAACTCGTGTGCTGGGGCAGTAACTACGCGGGCCTGCTCGCCAGAGCGCCCGAGTGGGGACCGAACAGCGCGGAGCCGCTCCCTGTCGCCCTCTCCGGGGCGCCGCTAGAGATCACGGCGGGCAACTACAACGAATGCGTGCTGACCTCGGCGGATCAAGTGGAGTGCTGGGGGGATCCCTACAACGGCATCCCGCTCCGCGAAGGGGATGCGCCGACCTACCAGCCCGCCCCAGTGCCGGGCCTGCCCGATGCGCTCGGCACCGTCGACTGTGGTGACACTCATTGCTGCGTGCGCCGCCAGCAGCCATCGCCCGACATCTACTGCTGGGGGAGCAGCTACAACGGTGAGATGGGCGAGACCACGCCCGGCACCACCACGCCGCCGCTCGAGATCAGCGGCGTTCCCGCCGTGGATGCTGGCTACGACATCCAGAAGAGCCTGGCCGTCGGGGCGTACCACGCCTGCGCGCTCGCCAACGACGGCGAGGTTTACTGCTTTGGCAACAACTCCTATAGCCAGCTCGGCTATGCGGGAGTGCCGCCAGAGCCGTTCGTGAAGGTCGAACTGCCGAAGCGCGCCGTCGCCGTCTTCGCCTCTTACTACTCGTCGTGTGCTCTGCTGGAAGACGATCAGCTGCTGTGCTGGGGAACCTACATCAACGACCCGGTCAACTGGTGGACCCCCAGCGCCACACCCAAATTGCTGACCGATCAACCGATCAGGGCGCTGTCGAGCTTCTACGATTTGCACTTCCTCGTGCTCGCCGACGGCAACGTGCTCAGCTGGGGCGGCTGGTACATGCTGACGGACCGCGCCGCTCTACCCCAGTACGAGCCGGCGCCGTGCTGCGAGGACCTGTGATCGGCCCGGCTCGCTAGGGCTTTTTCAGGGCGATATCGTCGATCAAGAACTCGAAATCGGTCTGACCCGAAACCACGAACTCGACGGCGAAGACCACCATCTCGTTGAAGCTGCCACTCGTGTCGCCGTCCTTGGTCAACGACGCGAAGGCGATCTCGTACTTCTTCCACTCCGCCGACAACGTCACGTCGGAGTGGTAGTGGTTGTAACAGTTCTCGATGGCGCAGATGCCGCCAGCCGGGTGTGAGCTCGCATCCGGCACGGTGACGCGAACGTCGAGCGAGCCCTTCAGCGAGCGACCGTAGAAGGTCAGCCCCGAGTACGCGCTGGCGTCGTAGGGCAGCACCGTTTCACCCGCGAGGCTCCTGAAGTTGAAGGTCAAGGCCGCGCCCCAGTCGCCGAACCCGCCGCCGGAGAGCCCGGCCGAGCGCTCGCTGGCGCCGCGAGCAACCGCGTTGTCCACCATGGTGAAGCTGGCGCCAGCGGCAGGTGTCGTCGACGCCCCGGCGGTCTCGTCCTTGATCACGAACCAGGAGCCATCGCGTCCGCCCGACATGAGCAGCTGAGCGTTGCCGTCCTCCATGTCGTCGATGGGCTCTTCGTTCTCTGCGAACGTTCCGGTATCCCCGATCGGGCCACTGTCGGTTCCGCCGCTACCGCTGCTGCTGGGCATGCCGCCGCTGCCGGATGCACCGGGCGTTCCAGCGGAGCCGCTGCCGCCCTTACCGCCGCTGCCCATCGGCTTTCCACCGGACACGGGCCCGTCGTTGAAGTCATTGGTCTCAGCCGAGCCGCAGCCGAGCGCGAATACGAGCGCGCACGAGCCGGCAAGGCTAACCCTCTGACCTCTCATCGAGACGAGTCAACCACAGTCCCGGCCGTGAATCGATGACGGTCAGTTGAGCGGTGATGCAGTCTCGACGGACGTGACGCTGCCCTGCTCGCCAGGTTGCACCTGTACGGTACCGATTCCGGCGTGGATCGGGTCTGCTCCGATCGTGCCCTGGAGGTCTTCCAGGTACGAACGGGAGCTGACCCGCTCGAGCTCGGCGCGCGCTCGCGTGAGCTTCTCGCGAATGCCGAGGCGCTCGGCCTCGTCGCTGTGGCTCGGCAGCGCCAGGAACTCGGTCAGCGAGCGCACGTGGCGCTGCCAGAGCGAGACGTCTCGCGCCTGCTTGATGCTGAGCCGCTGCCGGTACCACTCGCTCTCGAGCAAGGCCTCGCGAGTGAAGAGCGCGCGCACGTCGGGGTGCTGCTCGTTCTTACCCTCGAAATGGCCGTAGGCCATGATGTGCAGGAGAGCGCGTAGCGGCGGACACGCGTCCTCGATGCTGCCGTCCTCGAAATAGGCGAGCGCCACGCGCTTCTGAGCTTCGACGATGTTGTCGATGCCGTCCGCGTAGACCCGTGGATCCTGGATCTCGGGCTTGAGGATCTCGTCGGTGAAGACCGCGGCCGGGTTGTCGAAGACTCGACCGAAGAAGGTGTGCACGAACTTCGCGGTGATGCGGTAGCCGAGGCGGCTGGCCAGCACCTTGCGTCCATCGAGCTCGTAGTCGTCGAGCTTTTCCAGGTGGCCGCTGGCGATGAGCTGGGCCGGGTCTCGTTCCTGCGGGAACAGCCGGCACCAGATCTCGGGGATCAGCACGCTCACGTCGTGGTCCGCACGGAAGCGAGGCCCGATCCAGCCGGCGGCGGAGCTGAAGCCGGCGTAGCCGCACAGCAGCATCGACACCAGCGTGTTGTTCAGGTCGGCGGTGGCGCACAGCGCGTTGAACGGACCCTTGGTGAGCGCGCCCTCGCTGCCCGCGCCCGTCGTGCTCGGCGACTTGCCCGTCAGCGAGCAGACGTAGTCCATGAAGAGCTCGGGCAGCTCCTGGTAGTGGATCGGGCCGTAGACGCAGAGCGGAAGAACACCGTCCTCGGGCCGGTTGTTGCGCCTGCCCGAGAGCACGCTGATCACGGGAAAAACGACGGTATCGTCGATCGTCAGCTTGCGGTTCAGGCGCGCGCCCATGTGCGCCACGTACTTGTCGCGCGCGCGCACCAGGTCGGGCCGCGTCTGCAGGTAGCGCGGGTTCTTCGTCGGCTTGCCACCGACCAGGCGCGGCTTGGCCGAGCAGATCGAATACGCCCCGGCCTCGCGCTGGGCGTTGCGCGTCACGTGCGTGCGCATTGGCTCGGTGAAGGCGTCGATCAGCGCCACATTTTCGACGATGTTCTTCGCCTCGGGCGTGCCCAGCGGCTGGAAGTTGGAGCAGAACAGACCCTGGCGCGACATGTCCCACTCCGTCTGCTTGTCGAAGCCAGGGTGGATGGCGTCGTCCGGACGCTGGAACAGACGGAACTCGCAGTTCGAGCTGAGCTTGAGGCTGGGGTGGCCGTCGTACTCCTTGGGCAGCCCGAGCAGGCGCGTCGCCGGCACCACGACCGAGGCGGTGATGTCGTCCTCCATCTGCACCTTGTCGGCGGAGATGAAGTCCTGACGCAGCTTGTACGTGCGCCAGGCGCCGTTCTCCGACAGGCCGACGCGCAGGTAGCTGCCGACCAGCTTGCGACCGTCGTACTTGAGCTCGTGGCCGGGCGCGCCGTTGATGATGTCGACGCCGAAGTGTTGCCGCCAATCGCTGCCCCAATCCGTGCGGTAGAAGCGCTTGATCACGAACACCAGCGCCCGAACGTAGTTGGGGATGCTCTCGAGCCAGGCGTTGTACTCGGCGGTGTAGTCGGGGTTCGGCGTCAGCAGCTTGATCACCGAGCCGAGCGAGCGGTCGGGCGAGAGGATGGGCCGCGCCGGATCGCGCTCGCTCGACTGCCGCAGGTGCGGCTGCACCGCGTCCTGGAAGTCGCGCTTGAAGATCGACTCGAGCAGCGCCATGTCGCCCTCGTAGCTCGAGACGTAGACCGGTCCGTACAGCACGGCGTCGATCAGGCTCTTGCTGATCTCCGACTTACCGCCGCCCGACACGGTGCACGGCTTGTGGCAGAAGGTGCCCTCCGGGACCGTGCCGACGAGGCGCCAGCTCGGAGCCGCGGGGTGCTTCTCCATGCGGATCTTGTAGCCGTTGGGCAGGATGTAGACGTGTCCCGGCAACATCTTGAGGTGCTGCTCCTCGTCGCGCAGCGGCCACTTGATGTCCTGGCGCTTGAGGTCGAACTCCGCCTGCTCGTGCACGTAGTGCACCGTGGGGTAGACGGTGTCCGTGGCGTAGCCGGAGTCGTCCACGGTCACGCGATCGCCGAGCAACTCCACCACCTCGGCAAAGCGGTGACCCGCGCCGTTCTGGCGTGGATCGGGGACGAAGTCGTCGCCCAGGCTGACGGTGGCGAAGGCCAGCGCGCCGCCGGCGTGCTCCTCCTCGGCCAGACCGTAGAGGTTGGCGCTGAAGCTGATCTGCGTCTTGACCTCCTTCTTGCAGTAGCCGAAGTAGTTGTCGGCCAGGATGGTCACCATCACGCCGTCGAGGCTGCGCGCGGTGATCTTGAACGCGTTGCCGTCGTTGTAGAGCTCGTTGGGATCCGCCCAGCACATACCCATCTTGCGCTGCGCTTCCGTGGCCTTGCTCACGTGCGGCAGGCCGAGATCCTTCTTCTTCAGGCGCGTCAGGTGCGGCGCGAGGACGACGCAGCCGGTGTGGCCGGTCCAGCGATCGACGTCGAGGCCGGCGTCGTTCTCCGGCAGATAGGGGTCACCCCAGTTGCCGAAGATGCTCTCGACGAAGTCGAGGTTCGAGACCAGGCCGCCGGGGGCGAAGAAGCGCACCTCCATGCGCTTCTCGCAGCTCACCCCGGGCACCGCCGGACAGACCAGCGGACGCAGCAAGAGCGAGACCATGGCCTCGGCCGGCTCTTCCCACTCCGCCGTGAACGGCAGGCGCAGCAGGTGTCCCGGCGGACGAAGCGCCTCGCGCAGCAGGTTGCCGTACGCGATGAGCGGCACCGCGAGCTTGTCTGCAGGCACGGGCAGACCTGCGTCGGCGACGTGGAACACGCCCTGGGTGGTGCGCCGATCGCTCAGCGGGTTGTGCAGCACGCCGTTGTCCAGCCGGTAGCTGGAGAGCACCTCGTTGCTCCAGAAGTCGCTCTCCATCGGCAGCGACAGCTCGCGCGCCAACCCGTAGCGGTCGAGGATGAAGGTGTTGGCGGGTAATCGCGGCGGCTGCGCCATTCCGAGCGGCGCCAGCAAGCCGTCGAGGAAGTGCTGTACGCGGCGGTCGACAGGGCAGAGGTGGTCGCTCAGGAGCCGGCTCTGCTCGCGGTAGCGGGCGAAGAGGTCACGCCCGAGGTCGAGCACCTCGCGATCACCGACGCCCTCTGGCACCTGTATGCCCATCGCAGCCAGCTTCAGCACGATCGAGCGGATCAACGCGCGCCGCTCCGGCACCGCCACCGCTCCATCCGTTCCCAGGCCCGCCATCCGCTCAAGTTCCATGGTCGCGATCTCCTCAGGCAGTCTTCGGCCGACTCCGCGTGAGCGTGGCGGCCAAAATGGGGTTATTTCCCTTAGCAGGGCCCCGGTTTCGCAGCTACGCACTTCGCGTTTCGGAGCCGTGGCCGGCTACGCTGAACGCGGGAGCAGCGGCAAACGCACGAGAAAACGCACGCTGGCTGCGGCGTGGTCGAGGCTCAAGTCACCGCCGTGCCGGCGAGCGATCGCCCGAGCGATGCCGAGACCAAGGCCGTAGCCGCCGCCGCCTGCGCCCGGCCCGCGCCGGAACGGCAGAAAGAGCGTCTCGGCCAGACCCGGATCGATGGGCTTACCGCCGTCTTCGACAGCGATCACGACCTCGCCCTCGTGGATCGTGCAGCGGGTCACCACGGGCGCGTCTGGCGGCGAGTATTCGAGCGCGTTGTCCAGCAGGTTGCGGAACAGCCTGGCGAGCTCTTCGGGACGACCGACGACGTCCAGTTCCTCTTCGACATCGACCACCACCGCGCGTTCGCCCTTGCGCCGCTGCGACACGTGCAGAGCGTCGAGGATCACAGCACGGAGATTACACGGCTCGGGATCCTGCGGCGCCGGCGTGTAGCTGATCCTGGCAAACATCAAGAGATCGTTGGTGAGCTCGACCAGGTGCTCGGTGTGCTCGAGCGCCAGCGTAATGGCCTGGCGATACTCTTCGGCGCCGCGCTCGCGCATCAGCGCCAGCTGCAGCTCGCCGCTGAGGTTCGCGAGCGGAGTCTTCATTTCGTGCGCCGCGTTGGCCAGAAAGCGCTCGGCCAGGTCGACCTTCGAGGCCAGCCGCAACATGCCCTCGGTGAGCTGGGAGGCGCGCGCCTCCACGCCCGGATCCACGCTCCGATCCTCGGGGGTCATCTCAGTTCTCTTCGTTCACGTCGGCGGCGTCCAGCCGATAGCCGATACCGCGCACCGTCTTCAGCCGGTGACCGGCCACGCCCAGCTTGCCGCGCAAGCGGCGCACGTAGACGTCGATCACGTTGCTGCCCAGATCGCCCATGGCCGACCAGACGTGCGAGATGATGTCGCTGCGCGAAACGGTCTCGCCCGCTCGACGCATCAAGAACGCGAGCAGGGTGAATTCTCGGTGCGTCAGCTCCACGACAGCGCCGTTGATGCGCACACTGCGCTCACGTTCGCTCAGGACCATCGCGCCCGAGCGCAGCTCCGCCGGGCCCCCAGCCACGCGACGGCGCGCTACGGCCTGTACCCTGGCAATGAGCTCGTGCATGTCGACCGGCTTGACCACGTAGTCGTCCGCACCGGCTTCGAGCGCGGTGACCTTGTCTGCCACGTCCGAGCGGACGCTCACCATCAGCACGCTGGCGTTGTTGCCGACGCGCCGGAGCTCGCGACAAACGGTGACGCCGTCGAGCCCAGGCAAGTTCCAGTCGAGCAGCACCACGTCGTACGCGCCGCGCTGCGCTTGCTGGCAAGCGTGCTCGCCGCTGTGACACGCGTCGACTACGTGTCCCCGCTCCACGAACGCGCGGCACAGAAGACTGGCCTGCGACCGATTGTCCTCTACGATCAGAAGTTTCATCCCTCGCCCTGGAAGTCTCGAGAATAGATGGAGCCGCCTTCGCTCACAACGAGCTCCGCGGTCCGCCGCTAAACCAAGACGTTTGCCGTCGCAATTTGAAGCAACTTCGCGATGATGAACTATTTTTCATCTTGTTTTCAGGTTCGGCCGGCCCGCAAGGTGGTATCGCTAAAGTTAGACGTCACTTCGCGGCGCTTGACGCCTCCAGAGTGGGGCCGCAGGTGCGAGTGCGGAGCTGCATGTCAGCGAGGTAAGAGGATGAGCATCCAGCGATCTTCCGGGCCAAGGGCGGTCGAGCAGGCGCCTGTCGACGAAGACCGTGGAGACGAACACGAGAGCGGCGTGCAGCGAGTGGCCAAGGCTTGGCCCGAAGAGCCACCGACGCCTGCGACTCAGCGTTCACGCTCCGGCTGGACCGTGCTCGAGGAGTACGAGCGCGACGGCTACTCCTACCAGGTGTTGCGCCGTCCCGTGGCTGGCGATTGGCCACGACTGACGAAGCGAGAGGCAGAGGTCCTCGCCCGCGCGTGTGACGGTGAGAGCAACAAGGGCATCGCCGTCGAGCTCGGGTTGTCGCCGTCGACAGTGGGCGTGCTCTTGTTTCGTGCCGCCGGCAAACTTGGAGCTGAGTCCAGACAAGAGCTCCTAGCGATGTACGCCAAGTTGACGAAACGAACGCGCTGACTGCGACTTCTTCTCGCTGCGCCGGTTTCAAATTGAGACCCAATCGACGTTTACGTGTAGCGTCGTAAAGATCGTGAAGCTTGCCGGAGGGCAAGAGTCGGGGGATTCTTCACTCACTCAGAGGGATGAGTGGCGTCATGCAGCGCCACTCACGAAGTCGAATCCACGGGAAGGAGGAGGATGAGCAGCTCGCGCAGGGAGCAGCAGGCAGAGGCGGAGCAGGAGCTCGAATCCGAGGCCGGGGAATCGCGCCACGATAGCGGCTTTCAGCTGAGAAAGACCCGTCGCAGTGAGGCTCCACGCTCGAGCGACGCTGCACGCCCGAGCGATGCTCCGCATTCGAGCGACGCTCCGCGCAGGCGCCCCTCGAGCCGACCGCCTTCGCGCGGGCGCTGGGCCGTGGTCGAAGACTTCGTGCGCGACGGCTTTCACTACAAAGTCGTGCGCCGTCCAGTTCCTGGTGAAGGTGAGTTGCCTGTTCTCACCAAGCGCGAAGAGCAAGCGCTGATGCACGCGCGCGATGGGCACAGCAACAAGAGCATCGCCTACATTCTCGGTCTAGCTCCCTCGACCATCGGCGTGCTGCTCTTTCGCGCGGCATCCAAGCTCGGCGCCAAGTCTCGCGCGCAGCTGCTTGCCGCCTACTCTCGTCTCAAAAAGTCACTCGACGACGACGACGACTGAGACGCTCCGACGATCATCGATCAATCTCGATGTCTAGACATCGATGTCGACGTCTTGATCGATGTTGCGACGCCGTCTTCGGTCGGCCGACCCGACTCGGGAGCGGTGCGCTGCCTACCTTGTGGTAGCGCCCGACATGAATATCGCGTTCATGTCGAGCTCGCGCCCATCCTGCGGAGTGTTCCCCAGCAGAGGCTATACACCCCCGACGCTGCACGTTACGCTTCAAGGTCTTCGCATGCGTTCATTCGCTCCTCGGTGCCATCGCGACGAATACCAGCAGCGCTCTTCGACCTAAGCGATGGAATCAGATTTCGACAAAGCGCTGGCACTGCTGCAGCGACATCTCTCGCCGGTCAACGCACGAGCCTTGCTTCTGCGCGCCCTTCAAGAGCAGGGGCTGTCGCCGCGCAACCTCACGCGAAAAGACCTGCGGCGTTGCAGCGCGGCCCTTCGTCACGGCCTCTCCCTGTT
>DATLIL010000878.1:0-9410 GCA_035539475.1 Polyangiaceae bacterium | reverse complement strand
CGCTTGAGGGCGTCGAAGTCGGCCTGGCGTTGAGGGGGGAGGGTCACGGCCTCGTGGGAGCGCCGCTCGGTCCGTGCCTTGCGCGCCTGGCGTAGGTCGGCGGGCAGGCGAGCCAGGCGTTCGGGCGGGGAGATGCGTCGGGCCGCGACGGTGAAGAGCAGCGCGAACGCCGCCGCGATCATCAGCCAGGGCGAGAGCGGCGTGTACGCGAAGCGCCGCGGCGGCCGGTCGCCGTAGAGCCCGGCCAGCGTGTCGCGCATCTTGCCACCGGTGAGCTCGGCGATGCGCCCGAGCATGGCGCGATCAGTGCCGGTGGGCTTGAGCTCCTCGCCGGGGCTCAGCGCCGCGCCGGCGATGCCCACCGCCTCGCCGCTCACCTCGTCGATGGCCGTCGCCATGTACGCGCCGGGTCGCGACAGCGGAAGCGTGGCGGCGTAGGAGCCGGCGCCGACGGCCTCGAGCGGCAGGCTGTGCGAGATGCCGTCCGGGCCGCCGATGACCACGCGCAGCCGGCGGAAGCTCTCGGCGCGCCCGCGCTCGTCGACCACGTTGGCGCGCAGCGCGAGCTCGCCGCCCACGGTCTCGGCTTCGAGGCGCACGCGGGGATCGTCGGCGCGCCGGGCGATGTCGCGGGCGAGCTGACCGAACAGCCGCGAAGCACCCTCCCAGCTCGTCCAGCCGAGGCCCCAGCGATCCTTGAAATCGCTGGTGAACGCGGCGGCGCGGCCGATGCCCGCCGACCAGGTGGCGAGGATGGGGTCGCCTTCGGGCCCGCCCAGCAGGACCTGACTGCGGCCCTTGGGGATGGTCACGACGTAGCCGGTGAGGGCAGGGGCCTGGCTCAGGTCGATGCCGCGCAGCGGCGCTCCGTTGACCACCGGCGCGGGCTTGAACACGGTCTCGTTGATGGCGCTGCGCGAGGCCACGATCGTCTCCTGCGCGAAGATGGCGGGCAGCCTGGTGGCGTCTTCCACGAGGTAGAAGCGGCCGCCGCCGAGGCGGCTCATCTGCTCGAGGGCGGGCACGTCGCTGCCGCGTCCGAGCGCCACCACGCTGGTGGTGATGCCGCGCGCCTTTGCTCCGCTCACGATCGCGAAGGCGTTGTTGCGCTCCTCGGCGTCCGCGCCGTCGGCGAAGAGCAAGAGGTGCTTGAGCTGGACGCTGTCCTTGGCGAGGGCCGCGTAGGCGGCCTCCAGCGTGATGTCCACGAAGATGCCGCCGCCACCGGGCGTGACGGCGCGGATCTTCTTCATGATCTCGGCTTTGTCCGTCACCGGGCCGAGGGGCACGCTCCACTGCACCGCAGTGTCCACGTGCATCACGCCCAGGCGATCTCCGGCGCCGAGCAGGTCGGCGGAGCGCGCCGCGGCTTCGTTGGCGAGCTCGAGCTTGGTCTGTTTGCCGACGTTCATCGCCATCGAGCCGGAGATGTCGATGGCGATGATCTCGGCCAGGCTGGCGCGTCGCCGTTCCTGCTTGAGGTCGAAGGCGAGCGGGCTGACCTCTTCGATCGGTGTCTTGCCGTAGCCGCCGGGGCCGAACGAGCGGTCTCCGCCCATGAGCAGCAGGCCACCGCCGAGATCCTTCACGTAGGTGGCGATGGCGTCCATCTGCGTGGGCGAGAGCTCGCTGGCGGCGATGTCGCCCAGCACCACGACGTCGTAGGCAGCGAAGCCGGCGACATCGCCCGGGACGCCGGCCGGTCCCTTGAAGTCGGTCAGGAACGCCGCCGAGCGCAGCGCCGAGACGAGCGGCGCGGCCATGTCTTCGCCGCGATCGAGGACCAGCGCCGTGTTCTGCCCGCGCACGCGCACGAAGGCGGTGCCCGAGTTGTCCTCGCTGGCCTTGTCCTGGGCTGGATCGAGCGCGGAGAGCTCCACGTCGTAGCGGTGGAATCCGGGCTCGGGCGCGACCTCGCGCAGGTGGATCACGTCCTCGCCCTCGTTGATCTCCACTTCGCCCTGGCGGATGGGCTCGCCGTCCCGGAAGACGCGCAGGGTCACCTTGCTCGCCTTCGTGGCCGAGGTCACCACCCGGAGCGCCAGCGGCTCGCCCTCGCTGGCGCGGCTGGCGATGCGTGCGGCGATGACTCGCACGTTCGGCACTGCGGCCTGGTCGAGCGGAACGACATCGATGGGGACGCCCGCGGCAACGGCGGCCATGGCCTGGTCGAGAGCGTCGCCTCGGGTCGAGACGCCGTCGCTCAGGATGGCGATGCGCGCGGCGGCGTCGCTCGGCAGCTCGCCCAGGGCGTGGCGGATGGCGGCGCCGAGATCAGTGCCGTCGCGGCCGATCTCCGCCTTCTGGGCCGCCGGCAGGCGCGAGCGATTGCGCAGCGGGTCCTCGATCGCGGCGTTGGCGCCGAAGGCCAGCGTCCCGATCAGGTCGTCGTCGCGCATGCCTTGCTCCGCGACGCGGAGCTCGAGCCCGATGCGGCTCTCGGCCCCGGGGACGAGGTCGATGCTGCGGCTACGGTCGATGGCCACGATGACGCTCATGCGGTCGAGCGGTACGCCGGCCTCGACGCCGACCAGGCCGAGGGCCGCCGCGCTGGCCGCCACGAGCGTGCCGAGCTCGATCAGCGTACGGCGCAGACGATGCTGGCGGGCGCTCTGCCGCTCCAGCCGGGCGGCCATCGCCAGGAGCACCAGCGCCGCGGGCAGAGCCAGCCAGGGCCGATCGAAGCGAACGTGGGGCACGTCGGCGAGACGGGCCGGGCCGAGCAGCGGCACGACCGCGAGCAAGACGGCCAGCAGCGACAGCGCCACCAAGACTGGACGGCGGGCGCCCGCGCGGCTGCGCCAGCGTCGCACCAGGTAGGCGACCATCAGCGCCCCGGTCAGAACGACCACGGCGCGGGGCAGCCAGGTGCTCAGCCAGAGACTCAAGGCGCGGCTCGCTCCGGGCGTACGGGGAGGAGCCCGCTCGTCGGCTTGCGGGGCGCGCGAGTGACCCACCAGAGGTCGACGGCAAGGAGCAGCAAGGCGAGCGCGGACCGCAGCCACGACCAGCCGCTGACCGCTTCCGGAGCCTTGTCGCTCCTGGCCCTGGCGGCCACGGTGCCTGGGCTCAGCCGAGGTCGAACGTCGCTCTCCGGGGCGCTCGTCAGGTTAGCCGGTAAGAGCGTGCTGCCGCCCTGATACGTCAGGAAGTAGAAGCCGGCGCGATCGACGCCGGGCGCTACCACCAGGCCGGCGCGGGCAGGCAGCTTCAGTCGATTCCCGTCCGGGCCTTCGACCTCGGCTTCGGTCACCTGGGGAGGTACGCGCACGCGCAGAGGCTCGCCCGTTCGCGCAGGGCCCGACGCCATGCCCGCGCGATGAGCGCGACCGAGCTCCGTCAAGTTGCGTACGAAGAGCACGAAGGAGGCCTTCAGCGGCCAGCTCGTCTCGCCGGGATCGAAGCCGATCAGCGTTCCGGTGCGACCCACTGCCGAAACATCCGCGACGAGCGCTCCCTCGCGCGCACGCACCAGGGCGCCGCGCGGGCTGTCGGGCTCGAGCCGGCGCGCATGAAGGATGTCGATACCCTCGAGGTTAAGAAACCGGAGACGCGGATCGGACTCGACCCACGAGGTGATCATCGGCCGTTGGACCGGGTCAGCGACGAGCGTGCCGTGGCAGTCGCCGGGCGGCGGATTGATGATCGCAAAGTCCCCACCTGGGATCACCGCGGGGCAACTCCCGACCACGATCACGAACGCATCGTTCGGGACGTCGCCCGTCGCCAGGGCAGCTGGTGTCGCGCCCATCGTCTCCACGCCGGGATCGGCGGCCAGGGCGCGTGTGAGCCAGGGGCTCGAGTCGGCGGGCACCAGGACCACGGGCAAGCGATGACTCGCCGGTACGCGCAAGAACGCGCGATCGTCCGCAGGCAGCGCGTCGGGCGGGGAAAGCTGCACCGTGAGGCCCGAGCCCGCGTCGCCGGGTGCGGCGTCGAACGAGAGCACGAACGGCGCCTGCTCGCCCGCGGCGAGCTCCAGCTTGCGCGAGGCCAGGGGCTCCTGGACGTTGCGCTGCGTGAGCGTCACGAACAGCTGGCGCGGCTGCTTACCGAAGTTGGTGACGACCCCGAAGACCTGCACCTGCTCGCGACGGCTGACCGCGTCGGGAGCCATCGTGGCATCGACGCGAACGATGGCCGTATTGTCTACCGGCTCGCCGACCCGAATCACCTCCACGGGTAGGCTCGAGTGGTTGAGCGCGTCATCGTCGACGACAGCGCCGTCCGTGATGACGACGATGCGATTGCTCCCCGGCCGAGAGCGCAGGTGATCGCTGGCGACGGCCAGCGAGCGTCCGAGAGCGCCTTCGACCTCGTGCGCCTCCAGGCGCAGGATCACCCGCTCGAGCCGCTGCCGGTCACGCTCGAGCGGGGCCACGATCTGGGGCTCTCGGCCCGCGTCGATGACCATGACCGCCGCTCCCGGAGCCAGCGACGAGAGCACGGCCAGGGCGGCGCGCTGAGCGGCCTGCATGCGGGTCTTTCCGCCTTCGCCGCGAGCGCCCATCGAGGCGCTGGTGTCGATGACCAGGGCCACGTTACCGGCCTGCAGGTGCGATGCGCGGCTGACCGGCTGCGCCAGCGCCAAACTGAGAAGGATGATGGCCAGGGCCTCGAGCAGGAGCGGCACCTCGGCTCGCAGGCGCCGAAAGGGGTGCCTGGCCAGCAGATCGCGTTCCGCCGCCGCCCAGAGCCAGGTCGAGGGCACGCGCAGCCGCTGTCGTCTGATGCGCAGCACGTAGAGCAGCAGCAGCGGCCCGAGCAGGCCAAGCAGCCACAGACCGGAGGGAGTCCTGAGCTCGAAGGGCAAGCGGGCTAGAGCATACCCGGAAGCCCGGCGGCGAGCGCCCGGTAGCTCTGGTCGCGGTCACGCCGGATGTCGGATACGACCGCCTCGAACCTGTCGAGGCCCGCCTCGAGCACGCTCTCCATATTGTTCAGGGCGATCTGCTCGCGCAGGCGAATCGGCTTCTTTTCGAGGCGTTCGAGGACGTGGAGGCCGGGCTGGTAAAACTCCGTACCCTCGGAAAACTGCCCCCGAGCGTGCTCGATCACCGAGTAGCGAACGAGCTGGAGCGTGGGGTCCGGCGTCCGTCTCAGGAACGGGATCAGGCGCTCGGCTTCGGTCGTGTCGGGGGCTGCATCCGGGTGGAAGGCGGCCATCGCCAGGGGGATGCACGAGACCTCGTAGCGCTCCGCATCGAGCTGCCGGAGCTGCCTGGCGAAGTGTTCGAAGTCGAGTCGGCCGAGCTCGAGCCGTGGGTAGACGAGCATGGCGACCTCGACCGTTTCGTCCGCCGCGAGCTCGGCCATCGAGCTCAGCGAAGGCTCGAACAGCGTGGGGCTATCTTGCAGCAAAACCAGGGTTTTTACCCGGCCTTCGCGCAGCGCCCGCTCCGCCCACGGGCACAGTCCAAAGCCCTCCACGACCTCGTTCACGTAGCGCGCGTTCAAGCGTAACGCCTCGCTGACGAGGGCCTGCTCGTAGCTCATGTCCGCATCGTAGCAGAGGGTGTCAGCGGCATGCTCACGCGCTCCGAGCGTGGCGCAGATCGGAAGCGCCAGAGGGGATCTAGAGGACGTCGTCGAGCGTCGACGCGACGTGAACGAAAAACACTGACTTGACGAGCAGCATTCATGGATAGCAAAGTGTGGAAATCGAAAGCGCTCCACACCGAGAGTGCTGACTCAAACAGAGGACGGACTATGGCCGTACGGAAGAAGAAAGCTGGCAAGGCTGGCAAGAAGGCAGCCGCTGCTGCCCCCGCTAAGAAGAAGGCGCGCAAGAAGAAGGCGAAGAAGAAGGCAGCTGCTGCTGCTGCTCCCGCCGCCGCCGCGCCCGCAGCTGCTGCTGCTGCTCCCGCCAAGAAGAAGGCGAAGAAGCGTCGTAAGAAGAAGGCCTGATGGCCTCGTGGTGAACGCGAGCGCCGCTGCCTGATCGTAGCGGCGCTCGCGAATCACTTCACGCGAGTCATGAGCTCGCTCGCGTGACGACGATCCAGAGCTCCGGCGCTCCGGCGAGATGGCGCGCCACCCGCTAGTCGATGGTCCGCATCACGATGCGCCGCACTGCCTCGACCAGCGGTTCGTCGTGCACCACGCGCACGTAGCTGGCGCCGTTGACACGCGCCCAGGCGCGAAGCTCTTCGAGCAGGCCCGCCATGCGCGCGAGGTAAGCTTCGACCGCTGCGGCGTCGATCGCGACTTCGAGGCCGAGTCCGGTCTCCGCGTCTTCCAGGCTGAAATCGCCCTCGATTTGCGGCTCGAGCTCGTCACGCGCGAGCACCTGGATCAGGGTTACTTGATGCCCGGCGGCGCGCGCCTGCGTCAGCGCGCGCGTGACGGGTCCCGGATCCAGGAAGTCGCTCAGCACGACGAGAAAGCCCGGTCGCTGCGCGCGCTGCACGCTGATCTCGACCGCGCGCACGAGGTCCGTCCGCCCGCGCGCCTCCGAGGTCTCGAGCTCGCGTAGCAACGACCCGAGCGCGCTCTTGCCACGCCGCGCGGGGTGCACGCGCTCCAGGCCGCTCGCCGCTTCTGCCTCCGTGCTCGTCGCGCGCTCGCGGGCGACGAGCAGCTGCGCACGTTGCGTACCGGCGAGGGCCATGTAGCCGACGGCCGCTGCCAGCTTCCGCGCCACGTCGAACTTCTTGGGCTCGCCGTGGTCGAGCGACGCCGAGGCGTCGAGCAAGAGCCTTACGGCGATGTCCTCTTCGCTGCGGAAGAGCTTGGTCACGGGCTGCCCGACACGGGCGTAGGCAAGCCAGTCGATGCGCCTGAGGTCGTCGCCGGGCGCGTAGGGGCGGTGCTCCAGGAACTCCGCGCTCGAACCCCGACGGGGTGCGGCCCGATCGCCGAGCTCGCCCGAGCGCACGACGCTGGTCAGCCGTCTGCGCAGGAGCTCGAGCTCGCGAACGAAGGCGGCATCGAGCAAGTCGCTCATGGCGGAGCAGGCTGCGCGGCGGGCGACTCGAGGGCCTCGCGCAGGGTGCGCTCTTCTCGCACCCGACGCTTGGTACGACCGAGCGCCATGAGCAGAAGACCGATGCCGAGCAGGCCCCAGGCCAGCGCCGACGTCAGGCCAGCGGCCAGGATCACGCGCTGGTCGTGGCTGGCCTGCGTGAGCGCATTCAGCATGAAAAAGGCGTAAGCGGGCGAGGGCGCGGCCATGACCGAGGCCTCGTTGCTGGTCGCAAAGATGCCCGCCATGGCCATCACGATCCAGGGGCCGACCACGGCCAGGAACAGCGCCACGAGCAGCAGGACGCGCGGGACCGCGGCGCCGTTCGAGCGCGCGCGCGCCCAGGCACCGAAGCCGACCACGAAGACCAGAAAACAGAGGGCGTAGGAGCCCAGCGCGGCCAGGCCCTGGGCCTCGGCGCCGCGCAAGACGAGCGCACCCGCGCCGAGCAACGCCAGCAGGCTGCCGCTGCCGAGCCAGAGCAGCAGGGAGGCGCCCTTGAGCACACCGGGACCGAGATAGCGGCGCAGAACGCCCGCGTTCTGCCTCTGCCAGTGAACCTCGACTCGGTGCGAGGGGCCGAGCGGCTCACCCGTCACCAGGAAGGCAGCAAAGAGGTAGAAGGTGAAGATCAGCATCGCGCCCACGACGAACCAGCCGAGCTCTGCGGTGGCCAGCCCGGGCAGGATGGCGGTAGCGGTGAGGATGGGCCCCGATACCAGCGTCCACACGCGCAGGCGGCTCGAGCGATCGTCGCTCGGGGCCGCCATGTTCGCGATGGTGATCTCGTAGAACAGCCAGGCCGGCACGGCGGTCAGCGCCAGCGGCGCGAGCACCAGGAACGCCAGGTACTCGAGGCCGAAGTCCGCGCGCACGTAGGCCCCGGGCAGCCACACCGGTGGCCCGCCGCTCACACCGGGCCAGAGCTCGTGCGCCGCGTACGACAGCCCGAGCCCACCGCCGAGATACAGGGCGAGCGAGGTGCTGCTGGCGACGCAGAGGGTGATCAAGATCGCCATCGTGGGGCTCGAAAACTTCGAGCTCATGGCCAGGCCGAAGGCCACGCTGAGCACGGCAAAGACCCCGAGCAGCAGGAACGCCAGCACGATCTCGGTCGCCGTCACGCCGCCGAAGAGGAAGGGCAGGGCGCCGACGGGCGCGAGCATGACGATGTACAGAGAAATGTAGGTCAGTGCCGCCAGGAACTTGCCGCGGGCAATGCGCGCAGCGCCGAGCCCGGTGAGCTCGAGCGCCTCCCAGGTGCGCCCGCTCCGCTCGCTGGCGATGGTGCTGGCGGCCACGGCGGGCCCGACCCAGGTCACCACGGCGAAGGCCAGCGTGAAGAAGGTGTGAAACAGGCCGATGCCCACCTTCGCCGGCTCGGCGCTGACGGCGGCGACGCCGCCCACCGAGCAGATCAACAAGGTGACCATCGCCGTCAGCGTGGCCAGGATCACGGGCGTGCGCGGCAGCCGTGCGGCCTGACGCATCTCGCGCAGCCAGACCGGGTTGGGATCGGTGAACAGTCGATCCCAGTGCGCGCGCAGGCGGCGCACGCCGCGCACGGACGGAGGCGGGGGAGGTAGCGAGGCGACGCCCGTCTGCGCGCTCATGACAGCTCTCCGCGCGTGACTTCGAGGAAGATACGCTCGAGCTCGTTGCGCTCGGGCTCCACGGAGACGATGCCGACGCCGCTCGCCACCAGGTGACGCACCACCTCGGCCACGAAGCGGTCGTCGCCCACGTAGCTCATCAGGATCTGACCACCCGGTCCGGCTTCCACGCCGAGCACACCGGCTCCGCCCGACAGCAGCGGCGCCACCGTGCGCGAGTCACCGAGCACGCGCAGCTTGAGCCGTCGTCGAGTGCTGTCCGGCACGGCGGCGCCGCCAGCCGTGGTCCCGACCGCCTCCGAGCCTGCCTGCGCGTTCTGGTTTTCTCCCGCCGCGCCCGCCAGGCGTTCGGCGATCTCGCCGATGGGCCCGGCCACGATGAGTTTTCCGCGCTCGAGGATGCCGACCGACGTACAGACGTCGCTGAGCTCGGTCAGGATGTGGCTCGACAGGAAGATGGTCTTACCCAGATCGCGCAGCTCGAGCAGGAGATCGCGTACCTCGATGCGCGCGCGCGGATCGAGATCGCTGGCCGGCTCGTCCAGGATCAGCACCTTGGGATCGTGCAGCAAGATGCGCGCTACTTGCAGGCGCTGCTTGTTGCCCTTGCTCAGCGTCACGACCAGGCGATCTTCGAGCTTCTTGAGATCGGTGAGCTCGATCACCGCGTCGACCACGCCGGCGTCCGGCACCGCGTAGGCGTCGGCGTAGAACTCCAGGAACTCGCGCACCGTGATGCGCTCGTAGACGCCAGCGTGATCAGCCATGTAGCCGATGATGCGGCGCACACGCTCGGGATCGACGCTGACGTCGATGCCGTCGATTTCGACGCG
>DATLIL010000877.1:0-4411 GCA_035539475.1 Polyangiaceae bacterium | reverse complement strand
CGGATTTTGAATCCGCCGCGTCTGCCTGTTCCGCCACTTCGGCTCGTTGGTATTCCTGGCTCGCCGGCTCTTAGCAGACCTCGCCTGGCGTCGGTAGCAGCCTTTCACCGGCTGCGAAAAGAAGCCCGAGGACCAACGGTCACGGGTGACGGAGCGCGCGCTCACGAGTAGGGAGTTGGGGATGGCGACGAGCAAGCGACGAGCGGTCTGGCAGCCGGACCGGCCCAAGAAGAAGGCGCGCCCACCGACGCCGCTCGGCGCACTGGTCGACCCCGCCCGCGAGGAGTTCGCGCGGCGCGCCGGTCTGCCCATGGACCGCGAGCGCTGGCGGCGCGCCGTGGGCGACCGCATCGCGGCGCGGGCCGAGCCCGGCTGGCTCAAGGGCTCCGTGCTCACCGTGGTCGCTGCCTCCTCGGCCTGGGCGCAGGAGCTCAGCTTGCTGAGCGAGGAGATCAGGCGTCGCCTGCGCGAGCACGGCCTCGACGTGCAAGGCATCCGCTTCGTGGTGCGCGACGGCGCCGGCTATCAGTACGCTCACCAGCGCCGGCCCGTCGTGTCTCGCGAGGCGCTGCCCAGCGAGCTACGCGAGAAGCTCGCTGCCGTCACCGACCCCGAGCTCGCCGCTGCCATCGCCGAGGCCGCGGGCTTCGCCCTCGGTGGCGAGCAGACGCGCCCGTCTAGCGCGCCGCAACGCGCTCGAGACCCTCGAGACGCTGCAGAACGAAGCGCTCGCTCGGGCCGAGGTTCGGGGCGAGGACCTGCAGGGTCGTGAGGTACTCGCGCAGCGTCGGCAGGCTGACGCCGCTGACCTTGCGTACCACCGAGTAGAGCTGATCGACGATCTCGGCGGGCAGCGGACGCTTGAGCGCGCGATAGAGGTCGAAGCAGTAGTCGACCCAGCGAGCGTGTCCGGTGGCCTCGGCGATCTTCACGGCATAACCAACGGCGCGTTCTGCGGAGCGCGCGCTGGGCAAGCGAGCGGCGCGGGCCTCGGTGAGCAAGTTGGTCAACGCGGTGGACAGAATACGCTCCGCTTCGTCACCGCGTCCGAGCGCGAGGACCTTGTCGGCGACGGTGCCGAGCAACTCGAAGACGTCGCCTTGCCTCGTCTGCTCCTCGCCGTGCGGTGACGCCAGCGGGCTCGACCCGCTGGCGACCTTGGCCAGGAGCTCGGGCGGCATCTCGAAGCCGTGCAACGTCTCGGCGGTGTGGCGCTCTTCGCGCGGCTTGTCGCTGGCGGACCGGATCACGAATTCGCTCTTGCCGATCTGCACGCGGTCCATCTCTTTCAGCGCCTCGCTGCCTTCGACGCGGCGCGAGTTGACGTACACACCGTTCACGCTGCCGAGATCCTCGACCATCACGGTGTCCTTCGTGACGACGAACTGCGCGTGACGTCGAGAGACGAGCGCGTCGTCGAGCACCACGTGACAACCGGAGCTTCGACCAACGAGCACGAGACCCGACTTGAGCTCGATCGTCTGACCTCGATGCTCGAGCCAGAACCGCTTGCCGGGCTGCGCGCCTGGCGAGCTCACGCCGGGGACCGTGCGGTTCAGGTCATCGAAGTCCACGCGATCTTTAAGACTAATGGTGGACGCGATTCCCGTCGAGGGGGCTCTTTATCGAGCTGACGCTACCCGTTCGAGACCCTCGAGACGGCCGACGAGGAAGCGCTCGGCGGGCCCGAGCTCGCCGGCCTCGTTGCGGAGGACCGCGAGGTAACTTCGGAGCGCGGTCAGCGTGGGGCTTTTCACCTTGCGAAACACGTCATAGAGCTGGTCGACGAGCTCCGCGGGGCACGGTTTCCTGGTGGTGGCATAAGCGCGGAAAATGTAGTCAAGCCACTCGCCCGAGCTCGTGGTGGTGGCAATGCGGAGCGCATAATCGCAGGCTCGCTGCAAGGTCTCCGCCTCTGCCTTGCGCCCGCCCTCGAGGTCCCCGAGGTACTGCTGGAGCAGGGGCGCGATCAGGCGCTCGGCCTCCTCCCCCTTACCCAGGGCCAGAGCCTTGTCGGCCAGGATGCCCATCAGTCCGAAGGTCGGGACACGCTGCGTGGAGGCCTGAACCAGGGTGTCGCTCGGCACGTCGCGGCGCACGACGTAACGCAGCTCCTGGCTCCCGATGCTGATCACGTCGCCGTTCAACAGCTTGTGGGATCCTGAAATGCGCTGGCCGTTCACCTTGACGCCGTTGCGGCTGCCCAGGTCCTCCAGCACCACGCCCTCGTCGGACACCATCAGCGCGGCGTGGTTGCGGGAGACGAGCGGGTCGTCGAGCGAGAGCTGACACGTCGCCGCGCGCCCGATCAGAAACTCACCGACAGGCAGGTCGAGCTCTTGCTGATTGTAGCGCAGGACGTACTTCATCCGCCGGCGAGCCGGGCGAGCAGAACCTCGAAGCCCTTGTAGGCGTCGACGTCCTCTTGCCGAGGGCCTCCGCTCGTTTCCACACTTTCCATGACGCGGCGAGCCGCCGGAATCAGTGTACTGCGCTGGGCCGGTGGAAGCGTAGAAAGCGTCTCGCTAAGACGAGCGGCGGGCAGGCGCGCCAGCGCCGCATAGATGGACAGGATCCAGTGCGCCCAGCTGGCGTCGGCGCGAGCAGCAGCCAGCGACACGGCAGAACTTGCCAGCTTTTCCAGCACATTTGGCTCGATAGCGGCCTGCGCGGCGATGCGGCCCTCCACCTCTGGCCGCACGCTCAGCAGGAGCTTGTCGGCCTCTTGCCAGCTCTCGAGCCGAACGGCCCGAACCAGTGCCTCAGTCGCGAGCTCGAGGCGCCAGGCAGAGTCTGCGGCCGGCCGGCTCGGAGCAGGCACGCCGTCACGATCCCTGGAGCCGCAGGCCGGACAGCGAACCAGTGCCAGAGCGAACGGGACGCCGCACTTGGCGCAGTAACACATCGACCCCGTCTTGCTGGCGCGCTCGAGCTGGCCGGCGGTGATGCCGAGCACGAGCTCCTGGCGGCCCACGCGAATGCGATCGCCGTCCTCGAGCTTGACCATTCCACGCGCGCGCGCGCCGTTGACGAAGACACCGTTGCGCGAACCGAGGTCCTCGATCGTCGCGCCCGCCTCACTGACGTGGACGCGAGCATGCTCGCGAGAGATCAACGGATCGTCGAGCGTGAGCTGACAATCTCGCCCACGACCGATCACGAAGGAACCCGACGGTAGATCGATCTCTTGGAAGGCGAATCGCAGACGGTACCTAGGCACAGAACGTCAACCCGAACGAGCTTCCGTGAAGCCTACCTTTCAGGCTAGCTGCTCGGGGTGACACTCGTCAAAGCCGTGAGTTGACAGCGGATGCCAGTGGAGCCGAAAGTCGGCCCGCACCATGTCCCAGAGACGTACTGTTCGACTCGGCGCTCTGGCGCTCGCGCTTCAAGTCCCAGGCTGGGCGCTCGCGCAGAGCGCTGTGCCGCCAGCGCAACCTACACCGGCGCCTTCGCCGACCGAGGCCGCGCCACCGCCTGCCGCCTCCACTGCACCCGCGGCGGTCCCGGCGGCCGAGCCGCCGAGCACGCCGGCGCCCGCAGCCGTCTCTGTCGCGCCCGCCGCCACCCCGAGCCCGCCACCCCAGGCGAAGCCGGCCGAGGCCAGCGACGACGACCTGAGTTTCGCGGTGGTCCACATCGCCTCCAACTATGGGGGCACGTGGCTCGAGCTACGCGACTTCGTCGAGTCCGGGGACTGGGTCCGCGCCTGTCAGGCGCCGTGTGATCTCAAGCTGCGGGTCGAGGGCTCCGAAGCCCGGGTGTCGGCCGAGGGCATGAGCACATCCAACGTCTTTCGCATCGAACCCGGGCGCGGCCGCGCACTGATCAAGGTCGATGGCGGCTCGTCGAGCACTCAGCGCTGGGGCATCACGGGCCTCATCGTCGGCATTCCGCTGGCGCTGCTCGGCGGAGGCTTGCTCGGCTACGGCATCGTCCAGGAAGAAGATGCGCTGAAGATCGGCGGCGGCGTCACGCTCGGCATCGGTGCCACCATGGTGCTGGGTTCGCTGCCGTTGCTGGTGATAGGCGGCACCGACGTGCATGACGGGAAGGGCAAGCAGATCGCCGGCGCGCCCGCGCCCGCGAGCGGGTTCTGATCGGGCCAAGATTTATGACATGGTTCGGTTCGGCTCGCTGACGCGAGCCTCACACCCCCGTGAACTGACAAAACGGAAAGGCCGGCTCACCTCACGGTGAACCGACCTTTCATTTGCGACCCGCCGGGGGCGGGCAAAGGCCTCAGGCCTTGAACTTGCGCATGAAGTCGGCCAGCGCCTGGCACCACTCGAGGGGCACGGCGTTGTAGATCGACGCGCGCATGCCGCCGACGGAGCGATGGCCCTTGAGGCCCTCCATCTTGAGCTTCTTGGCTTCGGCCAGGAACTCGGCCTCGAGCTCCGGCGTCTTC
>DATLIL010000876.1:0-3125 GCA_035539475.1 Polyangiaceae bacterium | reverse complement strand
CCATGTCCCAGAGCTCACCCGCGTTCAGCGTATCGACGACCTTGCCGGTGGTGCGCGCGATGGTCTGCCAATTGCCGCGCGCCTGCGCCGCGCGCATGAACTCGTCCGTGACGCGCACGCTGTTGTTCGAGTTTTGCCCGCTGACCGTGTGGTACGCCTCGCCGTTGAAGTCGCTGTCGTAGCCGGCAGCGATCAGCGCCTTGGCCTTGCGCTCCTCGCGCGTCTTCCACTGAATGAAATCGGCGATCTCCGGATGGTCCATGTCGAGGCAGACCATCTTGGCGGCGCGCCGCGTGGTGCCGCCGCTCTTGGTGGCGCCTGCCGCGCGATCGAGCACCTCGAGGAAGCTCATCAGTCCGCTGGAGGTTCCGCCGCCCGAGAGCTTCTCTTGCTTGCCGCGGATATTGCTGAAATTCGAGCCGGTGCCGGAGCCGTACTTGAACAGGCGAGCCTCGGACTTGACCAGGTCGTAGATGCCCATCAAGTCATCGGGGACGGCCTGAATGAAGCAAGCCGAGCACTGCGGGCGCTCGTAGGCGCTGGTGGTCTCCGCGACCGCGGCGGCGTCCTCGCTCCAGGCCCAGTTGCCGCCCGAGCCGGTGATGCCGTATTCCTGGAACAGGCCGCAGTTGAACCAGACCGGCGAGTTGAACGCGCCGTACTGGTTGGTCATCATCCAGGTGAGCTCGTCCTCGAACGCGTCGGCGTCCTTCTTCGAAGCGAAGTAGCCGCCCATGCGCTCACCGGCGACGCGGATGCTGTGCGCGATGCGGTAGACGACCTGGCGCACGCCGGTCTCACCGAGCGTCTTGTCACCGCGGATGCCGGCCTTACGGAAGTACTTCGAGACGACGATGTCCGTCGCGAGCTGCGACCAGCCCTGGGGAATTTCCGCGCCCTCCATCTTGAAGACGACGGACCCGTCGGGGTTCGTGATCACGCTCTGACGGCGTTCCCAGACGACGTCGGCCAGGGGATCGCCCTCACCGGACGTGTAGCGACGCTCGACGTTCAGCCCTTTGCGGCCCTTCTTGCTGCTCGCTCGTTTCGAGGCGGCAGGGCTCGAGGGTGTGGGCTGCATTTCCGGGAGCCCAGTGCTTTTCACGTTACCGGTGTCCTGACCCACGAACGTCGTTTGCGCCATCCCGCGGCCTCCTCGCTTCAATTCCATTGGCGGCCATCACGACCGCCATTCCTTGCTTCGAACTCATGACGAGACAGGGCAAACACGACCGTCCACGGACAGCTCGTCGCTAGACCTCTAGCGACGGACCGACCTAGTCACGCCTGCCCCGCCCCTGCTTGTCCTGACCTTCGATGGCTCTGCTTCTGTTCAGTGGTCTAAGTGATGTAAGGCTCGGTAATACCCTATGCCACTGTTCTCGTGAGCAGCTGAGCCGTCAAAGGCAGAACAGAGCTCATACCCCAAAGGCTTGGGCAGCACCAACAAAAAACCACTAGTGGTTGTGGCCCGCATCCCGCGCGTTGGGAGTTTCTCAGAAAGATCTCAGGCCTAACTCCGCGGGCGTACTGAACTTTCGAACCCCTGTACAGAGGACATCCCCTGCTTGTCCGTCCTCCTTATACAAGCTGTCCATAGGAACACCCCAGGGGTTGCCCACAACTTGCTCCTTTGTAGGTGGTTTGTAAGCGAAATTCCGCATTCGGCCGGGTGCTAGGTTTCCTGACGTGCCGGAGCGAAACGTTCAGCTCGGGTTGGGGACTTTGGCCCTCTTGGGCCTCGCGGCGAACGTCTCCTGGCACGTCCAGCACGGCACCTGGTTCGACTGCTTCTGGGTCTGCAACGCAGCGACACTGCTAGCGGGGCTCGGCCTGCTGTTCCGTTCGGCCCTGCTCTCCACGTCGGCCTTCGTCTGGGTCGTCCCTGGCACGCTGGCCTGGGGCACCGAGGCTCTGCTGCTCGGCTCGACCTTCGCGGTGCCGTCGTACTTGCTGCACTTCACGGGTTTCGCCGCGGCCGTCTACGGCGTGCGCTCGCTCGGGGCGCACGCGGCGGGATACCTGGGCGGGCTCGCGCTCTTCGCCGCGCTCCTCGTGCTCTCACGTGCCCTGCCCGTGGCCGCGAACGTCAACTGTGCGTTCGGCCCACGAGCGAGCTGGAAGGCCTGGGCAGCGCTCGAGCTGCCGCACCATGTGTCGATCGTCGTGCTCGTGCTGATCGTCGTCTGGACGATGAACCGCCTGGCGCTGGCCTGGGCTACTTGGGCGCGAAGCCGTTCTCAGGATCCACGATCGTGACCGGAGCGAGCTTGCGCAGCGGCTCCGCGACGACGGCGGCATCGCCGGCCACGACGACCAGCGACGTTGCCGGCTGGTAGTAGCGCGTGGCGACCGCGGTGACCGCAGGTATGTCGGTCATGCGCACGGCCTTTCTGTACTCGTCGTAGTAGTCGTCCGGGAGTTTCAGGATGGCGAGCTTCGACGTCAGGTCGGCGATCGCACCTGCCGTCTCCATGCGAAACAGGAAGCTGTCGGAGAGCTGACGCTGGGCGATGGCGAGCTCGCCTTCCGTCGCGGGTTCGCGGCCGAGCTTTCCGGCGTGCTCGAGCAGCGAGGCCACGGCCTCGGCCGTCTTTGGCGTCTGCGTGCCTGCGGACAGCACGATCGGCATCGGGCCGTGAGCCACCTCGTCCACCGACGACCCGGTGTTGTAGGCCAGCGAGCGTTTCTCGCGCACGTCGAGGAACAGCCTGCCCGCGACGCCACCGCCGAGGACCTGGTTGGCGGCCATGAGCGCAGGGAACTCCTTGCTCTCGCGCTCGGGCCCGAACGCCGCCACGTAGACCTGGCTCTGCGCGCTACCGGGGCGGTCGGCGATCACGATCGCCGTGCTCTTGAGCTGCTCCGGGTTGCTGATGCTCTGGCCCTCGGGCTTCTTGCCCTTCCAGCGCGCGAAGGTCCTCTGCGCCGCGGCCTCGACGGCGGCCGCGTCCACGTCGCCGCTGACGACGAGCACGGAGTTTTCCGGCGTCACGTGGCGGCGGTGCCACTCCTTGCAGTCGGCGAGCGTCAGCTTCTCGAGCTCCGCCGGCAGGGCGTCGTAATGGGAGTAGGGGTGAACACCCGTCGGTAGCTGATAGAGCTCGCGGTAGAGCAACATGGAC
>DATLIL010000875.1:0-6380 GCA_035539475.1 Polyangiaceae bacterium | reverse complement strand
CTTCACCTCCGGCGCGACCATGCGGCAGGGGCCGCACCAGCCAGCCCAGAAGTCCACCAGCACGGGCACCTTGGCGGAGCCTACGACCTCGTCGAAGGTCGCACCGTCGACGTCCAGCGGCTCAGCCAGCGGCGGCAGCGCCGCCTTGCAGGCGCCGCAACGACCCTCGTCCGCGAGGTGGCGAGCCGGAATGCGATTCTGGGCGCTGCACGCCGCGCAAGAGCGAATCATCACGGGCAAGGTGCTCACGCCGCGCCGAAGATCAAGGGCTGCGCCGCGCGACGTAAAAGAAGTCACGCTCGTTCGCGCGCTCCACGTAGCCCGTGCTCTGGTACTCCATGCCGGGGATCAGCGTCGAGCTCACACCCAGGCGACCTTCGCGCTCGGCAAAGAGCAGGAAGCGCACCCAGTACCAGTTGATGTCGAGCTGCGCCCCGGCGCTAGCTCCGGCGGCCAGCAGCGCCTTGGCCAGGAGCCGAGGGCTCGCTTCATCGCCAGCGGCGTAGAACAAGAAACGTCCCGTCGCGTCGACGCCCAGGGCTGAGCGACGGCGGGTGACGACGTCCTTGGCCTGGCCTCCCCACGGCTTCTCGTCGCCCGCGAGCAGGCTGGGATTCAGCGCGCCATTCTCGAGCAGGCAGCGCGGGGTCTGACGGTACGCGATCAAGTCGGCGGCGGGAGCCTGACTCGAGATGCTCACGCCCGAGCTCGGGGTGAGGCCCACGGTGCAAGCTCCCTCGCGCGGTGGCACCAGGCTCGAACCGGCGGCGAACATGCCGAACTTCCCGTGCTCGGGTTTGTAGCCGCCGTTGAACACCGCCACCAGTGCAGCGCGGTCCGGCTCGGGCACGACACCGCGTTCGATCGGCACGGTGACCTTGGGCACGTCCTCCTTGCCGGGCACGTAACCCAGGCGCAGGCGGCAGAGATCGAGCGCGGCGAGCGTCACGGTCACGAAGCGGCTCGCCGGGTGCGGGTGCAAGACGGTGCGGTAGACGGCGGGCTCACCGAGCGCAGCACGCTCGCCGTTCGCGGCGTCGCCGAACGCGCTCCAGGTTCCGTCGCCAGGCTGCGCCGTGCGGGTTTCGGGGGCGCTCGCTGCCGGTGGCGGCGCGGCCGGTGGGCAAGCAGCGGCTGGCTGCGCTTTGCTCTCGGCTGCCGCAGGCGCTGGCGAGGTCGCAGGAGCGGCGGGAGCCGACGCCGACGCACTCGGCGGTCGGGGCGTGGCCGCGGCGGCGGGCGGAGGCTCCGGGTGCGGCGCGGGAGCGCAGCCGAAGATCAGCAGCAGGGCCGCGCAGCGCTGCACGCTAGGGCGGGAGCTCGCCCGACGGGGCGGGTTCGGAAGCGGGTGCGGGGGCTGCAGCCGGACCGGAGGCGCCCTTCTTCTTCTTCTTGCCGCAGTCGCACTCGGTGAAACCCGAGCCGTCCGGTAGACACGACTGGCCACCCTTGCAGGCGCCAGCGCCGACGCACTCCTGGGTCGCGTTGGGCACGCAGACCTGCGGCGGACCGGCGTCGACCGGCTCGGGCGGCGCTGGGGGCGGCGGCGGCTGCCCCGACAGATCCTGCTTGCCGAGCTCGGCGCCGATGCGCTCGAAGATCGTGTTGACGATCTGCATCGTCGTCGTCGTGGCGAGATCGGCGCGCACGAGCTCCTGCGGCGCCATCGTGGTCTCGTCGATATCGATCACCGTCTGGCTGTCGGCCGCACGCTTCAGGCCGAACTTCCAGCGCATCGAGAGCTGCACGGCGTTGGCATCACGCTGCGACTGGGTCTGCTTGACGTCGAGCAGGCGAAAGTCGGCGATGAAGGTCGAGTTGTCCTTGCCGCCCGGCTTCATGAACTTGCCGAGCGTGGTCGTGAGGCCGTCGCCCATCGATTTGTACAGATTGTCGACGCAGTAATCGCGGTGGTTCTGCAGCGACGAGCAGCGCTTGTCGAGCACCTCGAACACGTCGATGCGCACCGTGCCTTCGTTGAGCTTGGCGTAGAGCGTTGGGCTCGGCGTCGACGCCTTGGCCATGATCACCGGGCGACAGGCGTAGGCGACGGGGAGAGCCGACAGCAAAAGGAGCCCGCAAAGGATGCGACGAGCCGACATTTGGGAGAAACGATAGTCCCAGACCCCGCGCCTCGGCAACATTACTGCCGGGCATGCTCGGCTCGGTGGCCTGGCTCGAACGAGGCGAGCGGCGTAGGCTGCGCGCATGCTGAGAAAGACCCTCGTGGTGTTCTCGTTACTCGGCTGCGGCGACGGCGAGGCGGGACCCAGCGCCATCCCCGGCTCGAGCTTTTGCCCAGCCGACGCTGACGTGTTCGAGCCCGGCGCTGCCCCTGGCGACGACGCACCCCTCGCAGAGATCCCGGCCCCTGGCAGCACTTGCGGGGCCGTCGAGCGAGAGTACGCCATCGAAGCGTCACCTCACGTGCCTGACTGTTCGCTGGTCAGCTACCCGAGCGATCCGCCGACCAGCGGCGCCCATTACAGCCACTGGGCGGCGTTCCAATCCTACGGAATTCCGGTGCCGCGCGGCTTCTACGTTCACGCCATGGAGCACGGCGCCGTGGTCCTGCTCTACTCGTGCAGCGATTGCGCGGACGAAGTGGCCGCAGCGCAGGCCATGATCGATCAGCTGCCCGTCGATCCGCTGTGCACCGCAGACGTCGCCCGGCGCGTGATCCTGTCGCCCGATCCGCTGCTCGAGGCGCGCTGGGCGGCGGCAGCCTGGGGCTTCAGCGTGGAGAGCGACTGCTTCGAGCCGGAAGTGTTTTCGGCCTTCGTCCAGGCGCACTACGCGGCTGGTCCCGAGAACTTCTGCAGCGGCGGCGTGTTCCCCGAAGGAAGCTAGTCGATACTCGAGACCTGGAACCGGTTGCAGGTTCGGCCCGTTCGCGCTAATGTCGGGCTCGCATGCGCACGCTTTGGAGCTGTGTCCTCGCCGTATCGTTGCTCTCCGGCTGTGACGACGGCGGTGTCGACTGTTCGCAGGGGGGAACTCGCTGCGGCGAGCCTTATGGCGTCAAGCTCGACTCCGTCGGCTACCTGCCGGGGCGTGCCAAGCGCGCGAGCTTCGTCGGCGCGCCAGGTTTCAGCGTGACGCGCGCCGATGGCAGCGTGGCCTTCGAGGGCGTCGCCGGCGAGCCCGTGTCCGCTCCCGATTCGGGCGAGACCTTGCGCGTCGCTGACTTCAGCGCGCTCGACGAGGTCGGGTCGTTCCGGGTCGTGACGGAGGGTGGGGCCGAGTCGCCGCCGTTCAGCATCGGAAACGATGTCTTCGTCGAGCCTCTGCGCGCCGCCATGCTCGGCTTCTACGGCCAGCGCTGCGGCGCGAGCGTGGCGCTGGAGCACGACGGCAAGAGCTTTGCGCACGCCGAGTGCCACGAACAGGACGGCGCCGTCACGTCGCAAGGCGGGAGCGAAGTCCGCGACGTCCGCCTCGGCTGGCACGACGCGGGTGACTACGGCAAGTACACCAACAACGGCGCGTTCTCGCTGGGCATGATGCTGATGGCCTGGGAGCACTTCGCACCCGCGCTCGGCGCGCTCGAGCTCGCCGTGCCCGAAGCTGGCGGCGACGTGCCGGATTTTCTCGACGAGTGCGCCTTCCAGCTGCGCTGGCTCTTCGGCATGCAGCTCGAGGACGGCAGCGTGGCCGATCGCGTGACGACCACGCAGTTCGACGCCATGACGACTCCGCCGGAGGGCTCGCTCGACGTACGTAAGCTCTCTCCGCCGAGCAGCGTGGCGACGGCTGACTTCGCTGCGGTGATGGCGATGGCAGCGCGCGTCTACGCCGATTTCGACGCGGACCTCGCGGCGCAGGCGCTGGCTGCGGCCGAGCGCGCGCAGGCGTTCCTGGGCGAGCACCCGAGCGAGCTTCGCCCCGATCTGAGCGCGTACACCGGGGGCTACCAGAGCGGCGACGCCGACGATCGGCTGTGGGCCCTCGGCGAGCTCTGGCAGACGACTGGTGACGCCGCCCACCTCGCGGCGTTCGAGGCCGCGGCGCAGTCGTTTCACGTCTCCAGCAACTGGGACTGGGCAGATCTGCACAACCTCGGGCTCTTCAGCTACGTCCTGTCCGAGCGCGGGGGCAGGAGCGAGGAGCTCGTCGCCCGCCTGGAGGGGGAGGTGCTCCAGGGCGCGGACGAGCTCGCCGCCTCGGCCGAGAACCATGCCTACGGGCGTGCTGTCGGGGAGACGTACTACTGGGGCATCAACGGCGTCGTCGCGCGGACGGTGATCAACCTGCGTGTCGCCGAGCGCCTGGGCGGAGAAGTCCGCTACCTCGACGCCGCGGTGGCACAACTCGATCACCTTCTGGGCCGCAACTTCTACGGCCGCTCGCAGATCACCGGCATCGGCCACGGCGCGCCAAAACACCCGCACCATCGCCCCTCCGCCGCCGATGGCGCTGCCTGGCCGGGGCTGCTGGTGGGCGGTCCCCACGGCAACGACGACGCGAAGCCCGCCGCCACGCGCTGGGTCGACAGCGTGGACGACTATCAAACCAACGAAGTGGCCATCAACTGGAATGCGGCGCTGGTTTACGCGCTTGCTGGGTTCGTACCCTCGAACTAGTCTTCCGGCCCCCATGGCAAACCCCACCGCGACGATGAGCACCTCGCTCGGCGACTTCACGATCGAGCTCTTTGCCGACAAGATGCCGATCACCACCGGTAACTTCATCAAGCTGGCGAAGGCGGGCTTCTACGACGGCCTGCACTTCCACCGCGTGATCGACGGCTTCATGATCCAGTTCGGCTGCCCGCACAGCCGCGATCCGAACAGCCCGCGTGCCGGCACCGGCAACGGCCCCGACGGCACGATCCAGGACGAGCACCCGGAGAACGCCAAGCTCTCCAACGAGCCCGGCACGTTGTCGATGGCCAACACCGGTCGTCCCAACAGCGGCAGCTGTCAGTTCTTCATCAACACGGTGCACAACACCTACCTCGACTGGTTCACGCCCGGTCCCTCCAAGCACCCCGTGTTCGGCAAGGTCACTGCCGGCATGGACGTGGTCAAGAAGATCGAAAAGACCCCGACCGCTCCGGGCGACAAGCCCAAGACGCCGGTGCAGATGGTCAAGGTCACGATCAACGAGTAGCCCTCTGCTCGTCAGCTTGCCGTGCCCGCCCCTCGAAGCCGGGCACGGCCTGGAGGGCTGCGGCTGCGAAGCGGCAACGCAGGCCCGATCCCTCGACCCCTCGACCCCTCGACCCCTCGACCCCTGAGATGGCCCCGTTGATCAGCAACCCGCGGGGAAGAGGCCGGCGGCGAGGAGGAGGTAGACGGAGCGCAGGGCCACCTGGAAGTAGGCGTTGTCGGCGCTCGGGTTGACGGAGAGGAAGGCGCCCATGAAGAGGCTCTTCTTTTCTTCGCTGCTGGCCATGGCGCCGAGGGCGAAGCCGCCGACGAAGACCGAGTTGTGGTTGCTCGAGAGCTCGGAGCCGGAGAGCGAGAAGCCGTCGCCGAGGTTGTAGATGTCGGGGACCCAGGCGGTGACCTTGTTGAGCCAGCTGGCTGCGCTCTGGTTCTGGAACCAGACGTAGTCGGTGGCGAAGCGCCAGGGTGTGCGCGCGGCGTCGTAGGTGTAGTTGACCTTGTCGTTGCGGCAGCCGCCTCCGCCGCCGGGGTTGCCCCAGGCGTCGCTCCAGTCGGGGACCAGGCCGGTCGAGTCGTGCGCGGTACGCTCGAGCAGCACGTAGCTGTCGTCCGCGAGCTTGTTCCAGGTGGCGGCTTCGGCGCCGTGTTTTTGCGCGAAGACACGGTAATAGCCGGGCGCGAAATAGGAGGGATTGGTGCAGTTCTCGCCGCCCCAGGCATCGCCCGGCTTGAGCACGAGCTCGGCGCCGGAGGTCGCGACCTCGTGGTTTCTGATCGATGCCATCAGGGTCGTGGCGGCGCCGAGATAGCCGCCCCATTTGCAATCGGCCTGCACCAGCGCCATCGCCGCGTCGAGGTCGGCGTCGCTGGCGGCGCCGGCTTCCCACACCTCGCCGCTGCACGCGTTGATCTTCCAGTCCATCAGGCCGTTCTGGTTCTGGTGGTTCTGGTAGTAGCTCCACAAGCCGGCGAAGCTCGCCTGATCGTCGTTGCCCACGGCGGCCAGCATGCCGTAGGCGATGCCTTCGGACACGGTCTCGTCGCCGTTGGTCTTGACGCGAATGCTGCCGTCGCCGCAGGTCTCGAAGTAGCTCTTGAAAGCGGCATAGGCCGTGGCGGCGTCGTCGGGCGTGGCCATGATCGTGCCCGGGCTCGAGCCAGTGCCAGCGCCGCTGCTGCCTGCGCTGCTGCCGCCCGTGCCGGCAGAGCTGGTGCCGCCGTTGCTCTGAGTGCTGCCTCCGGTGGCGTTGCCGCCCGTCGGGTTTCCTC
>DATLIL010000874.1:0-4743 GCA_035539475.1 Polyangiaceae bacterium | reverse complement strand
CACCTCCGCCTCAGGTCGTGGTCGAGAAGAAGCCGGCCGTGACGGGGCTCGAGCGCTTCGAGCTCGATGCGCAAAAATTCCCGACGCTCGTCGCGCTCGGCAAGAACCTGACGCTGGCAGCAGCCAAGGGCGAGCTCGATCCGGTCGTCGGCCGCGACGAGGAGATCGAGCAGGCGCTCGACGTCCTGGCCAAGCGCGAGGGCAATTGTCCCGTGCTCGTGGGCGTCGCCGGCGTCGGCAAGACCAGCGTCGTGCGCGGCCTGGCCCAGCGCATCGCGCAGGCCGACGGCACGCTGTCGCTCGACGACAAGCTCATCATCCAGATCCCGATCACGGAGCTCGTCGCCGGCACCGGTGTGCGCGGCGCGCTCGCCTCGCGGCTCGGCTCGATCCGCCGCGAAGTGCAGCTGGCCAAGGGCCGCGTCGTGCTCTTCTTCGACGAGATGCACCAGCTGTTCGTCGGCGAGGCGGCCGAGGAGATCGCCGGCGAGCTCAAGCTGGCGTTTGCGCGCGGCGAGCTGCCGACGATCGGCGCCAGCACCTTCGAGGAGTACCAGAAGGCGATCGGCAACGACGCCGCGCTCGCCCGGCGCTTCACGCTGGTCGAGGTCGACGAACCGACGCGCGAGGACGCGTACCTCGTGCTCGAAGCGCTGCGGCCGCGCCTCGAAGGACACCACCGCGTCGCCTACCAGGCCGAGGCTCTGGCCCTGTGCGTGGCCTGGACGGTGCGCTACTTGCCGGGCCGGGCCCTGCCCGACAAGGCGGTGAGCGTGCTCGACCTCGCCGGCGCACGCACGCGCCGCCGCGGCCGCCGCGACGTCAGCGCCGAAGCCGTGGCCGAGGTCGTGGCCGAGCTCGCGGACATGCCTGTGGACCGTTTGCTCGAGGCGGACGGCGATCGCCTGCTGCGCCTGGAAGAGATCCTGGCCGAGCGCGTCGTCGGTCATGGCGATCAGATCCGTCGCATCGCGCGCATCCTGCGGCGCAACGCGGCCGGCCTGGGCTCGCGCCGCCCGATCGGTACCTTCCTCTTGCTGGGGCCAACCGGCGTCGGCAAGACCGAGACCGCCAAGGCCATCGCCGAGGTGCTCTTCCACTGCGAGAGCGCCATGACGCGCCTCGATCTCTCCGAGTTCAGCGAGCCGCACGCGGTCGCCCGCCTGATCGGCGCGCCTCCCGGATACGTCGGGCACGAAGCCGGCGGCGCGCTCACCGAGGCGGTCCGCCGCCGTCCCTATCAGGTGATCCTGCTCGACGAGCTCGAGAAGTCGCACCCGGACGTGCTCACCTCGTTCCTGGCCGTGTTCGACGAAGGTCGCATGACCGACGGCCGCGGCCGCACCGTCGATTTCACCAACACCGTGATCCTGATGACCTCGAACATCGGGGCCGAGGAGAGCGGCAGCTCGCCCCGGCGGCGCGTCGGCTTCGGCGGCAGCGAGGAGCACGTGCGCGCGGACCTCGAGGAGCGCGTCACCGCCTCCGCCCGCAGCGCGCTCGCGCCCGAGCTCTACAACCGCATCGACGAGGTGCTGGTCTTCTCTCCGCTCGGCAAGAGCGAGGTACGCGAGATCGCCCGCCGCTCGCTCGGCTCCGTGGCGCGCACCCTGAAGGCGCAGCGCGGCGTGGATCTGGAGTTCGGCGACGACGTCGTCGAGCACCTGCTCGACCAGGGCGGCTACGATCCGACCCTGGGCGCGCGCCCGATGAAGCGCACGATCGCGCGATTGATCGAGGCGCCGCTGGCCGAGCGCATCCTGCGCGGCGAGCTCGCCCGCGGCAGCGTCGCGTTGCTCAGCCTCGAGGCCGGCGAGATCGACTTCGACGTGATCGACGCGCGCAGCGGCGCAGCAGCGGAATAGACGACCAAAGAAAAAGGGGGCTCACCAGTTCGAATCCGGCAGGTTCCCTGCGCTTCCCCATCGCCTTCGCCTTGCTCCTGATCTCGTGCGCCACCTGCCCGTCGCGCACGCTCGGTGAGCAGCACTCTTTGATCGGCGCCGAGCAACGCCATTGTCAGCTGCGGTTCGAGCCAGCGTTCCACCACCCCTACACGGTCTGGATCGCTCAGCAGAACAAGGTGCTCCTCGAGCTCGAAAGCGACGGCGGCGTCGATACGCTGTCGGCCCCGCTAGACGGCCGTAGCGCGGCACAGCTCTCGCGTGCCTGCCTCGCAGCACTGACCACCCCAGCCCCCTGGTGCGAGAACCGCGGCTACGACGGAGTCTGGTACCACGCGGCGCAAGGCCAGTTCACGGCGAAGTTCTGGTCTCCCCGTAACGGCACCCTCGCCGCGGCCTACGTCGAGCTCGGCTCGGCACTGCGCGACTACGTCGCCATCCACGACAGCCTTCGCTACGGCCAGTGGCTTCGCCTGCAAGGAGCCAAGAACGACCTGCTCGCGCTCTTGCGCTAATCTACGCCGCGCGAATGAACCACCAGCGATTGGACGAAGACGGTTTTGCTCTCTTCCCGGCAGCGGTGACACCCATGTGGACAGAACGACTGGCTGCGCGATTTGCGAGCTGGGAGCTTTTGCCCGACGCGCGCCAGCGTCACGGCGCCACGTTCGCCGTCAGCAACCTGCTCCAGGGCGATCCCGAGCTGCGAGGCTTGCTCGATCGCTCCGGCGTCACGGCGCTCGTGAGTGAGGCTCTCGGCCAGCGCGCCTTCCCGATCGACGCGCTCCTCTTCGACAAAGTCCCGGAGAGCAACTGGAAGGTCCCGGGCCACCAAGACGTGGTGATGCCGATCGCCGAGCCCATCGACGCCGACGGCTTCAGCTGTCTGACCACACGCCATGGCCAGAGCTTCGGGCAGCCGCCGGTCGAGGCGCTGCAGGATCTCGTCGCTGCCCGCATCCACTTCGACGACTCGCCCGCCGACAACGGTCCTCTCGCCGTCGTTCCGGGCAGCCACCGCCGCCGGCTCACGGATCGCGAGCTAGCAGAGGTTGCGCCAACCCAGTTCCGAGTCTGCCCCGCGGTCGCCGGCGACGTGCTCTTGATGCGCCCGCTGCTGGTCCATCGTTCCGCACCGTCCGCCACGCCGCTGCATCGCCGCGTTCTCCACGTCGTCTACGCCTGGCGCGAAGCCGGTGAACGCGTGCGCTGGCGCTGCTAGGACACGCTGGAATGCGCCGGCTGGCGCTGGCGTTCAGAGCCATGTGGATTTTGCTGTCGCCGTAGAGAATGCCGGCACCCCGGGGCAAGATCGCGCAGCAGTGTTTCCGTTCGGCGATGGTCATCTGATCGTGCTGGCCGACGGCGCCGGCGGTAGCGCAGGGGGAGCCCAGGCGGCGGATGCCGTGATCGAGCTCACGCGCAGCCTGGAGCCGGAAGCGCGGCACGACTGGCAACAAGTCCTGCGCCAGGTCGATGCTCGGCTCGCCGCCGATCCCTTGCTCGGGGAGACGACCGCCGTGCTCGCATTCGTCAGCGACCGCTGGATCGCCGGGGCGAGCGTCGGCGATTCGGAAGCGTGGTCTCTCCTGGGAGGCAGGGCGTTCGAGCTCACTGGCCGGCAACGCCGCAAGCCCTTGCTCGGCTCCGGCCACGCCTTCCCGGTCGGCTTCGGCCCTGCTCCAGCAGGCGAGCGCCTCCTGGTCGCCTCCGATGGTCTGTTCAAATACGCGCCCTGGGACGTCGTTCAACGGCTCGCCCTGCTCGCACCGAAGGAGGCCGTTCGAGAGCTGGTCAACGCGGCGCGGCTAGCCAATAGCCGCCTGCAGGACGACGTTGCCGTCGTGATAGGGGCCTAGCCTGCGAGATAGGCGTCGTACTCGGCGATCGGTGGCGCGTCCTTGGCGATGGCCTCGAGCTCGAGGTGATGCGGACGCTCGAACAGGCTCTGGCTGTAACGCGCGGCGAAATCGGGCAGCGTGACGCCGTAGGTGCGAAAGCGGGCGGCCACGGGAAAGTACATGCAATCGGCGATGCTGAACTGGCCGAGCAGGAAGGGGCCACCCGATGATTCGAGGGACGCCTGCCAGATGTCGAACACGCGCGCGATGTCGCGCTCGACCTGCGGTCCGCCCGGCGTCTTGGCGGCACGAGCCCGCAGATTGCACGGCATGGCGCCGCGCAGGTGCGTGAAGCTCGACAGCATCTCACACGAGATGGCGCGGCCCCGTGCGCGGAGCTGCACGTTCTCCGGCCAGAGCCCGGCTGAAGGATACCGCTCGGCGACGTACTCGCAGATGGCGAGCGACTCGTGGACGCTGAGGGAGCCGTCGACGAGCACCGGCACCTTGCCCGCGCCCGAGAACGCCAGGATCTTGTCTTTCCAGTTTTCGGAGGTCTTGAGCCCGACGTCGTGGACCTTGAACTCCGCCCCCGCCTGCTTGAGGGCCAGCCAGGGCCGCATGCTCCAGGACGAGTAATTCAGATTGGCGCAAACCAGACGCAACATCGAAGCTTCGATAGCATGTCCCGGCCCACACGGGCAGAACCAGACATGACGACGCGCCCCCCACTTCCCACGGAAGCGTACCTGACGCAGGCCACGCACTGGCCACGCGCCGGCCGCCACATCCTGGCGCAGTTCGATGACGAGTCCGTCATCGTTTATCAGGCGTATCGTCCGGCGATCGGGCAATGGGCGATCGCGCACGGGGAGTTCGGAGGACCCGCGTTCAGCTTCTCGCGCATGAGCTGGATCAAGCCGAACTTCTTGTGGATGATGTTCCGCTCCGGTTGGGGCACCAAGGACGGGCAGGAGATCACGCTGGCGCTGCGCATT
>DATLIL010000873.1:0-12879 GCA_035539475.1 Polyangiaceae bacterium | reverse complement strand
GGTTACAGCCGTGGCGCTCGCGAGCGCGCAGCACTCGCATGGTAGCGATCGCGAGCGAGGAAATGTGCAGGTGCTTCTTTACAAGCACGAGCGCTGACGGTAATTCGAATCGCGGATCGCGCGTGGTCTTGCTGGACACCGACGCGGTCACCTGTCCCGCTTTCACCGCGCGAGACCGCGCGGTTGGGCGTGGCGGAGCTCCATCCCGTGCCCGGGTGGGCCATCGGGAGCTGTAAAGGAAGCACGAATGTTCTCGAAGTATCTCAGGTTGGGGTTGTTGACGGTAACGGGACTGCTTGGCAGTGGGTGTGTGGCCGAGGAAGCCAGCGACGATGATGTGGGCGCGTTGCTCGAGCCGATCGTCGTGGCCGTGCCGGCGAAGCTCGAGGCCGAGAACTACGAGCGCTTCAACGAGAGCACGCCCACGGTGAACTCCGGTGGGAAGTGCAACCGGAAAGACGGCGTGGACATGGAGACCACCACCGATCCGAACGGCGGCAACTGCAACGTCGGCTGGACGGCGGCGGGCGAGTGGCTCGAGTACGACATCAACGCGCCGACCACGCGCAACTTCAACATCACGAGCCGCGTCGCCAGCGGCAATGCCAACAGGACCTTTCACCTCGAGCTCGACGGGGTGAATCTCGGCTCCCTGACCGCGCCCGCCAGCGGCTGGCAGGCCTACGCCGACCGCACGTACACGAACGTCAGCGTCGCCGCCGGCAGCCACAAGCTGCGCGTGGTGTTCGACACGGGCGAGGTGAACCTGAACTACATCGAGCTCAGCGCCGGCAGCGCCACCTGCACGGACGGCATCAAGAACGGCAGCGAGACGGACGTGGACTGCGGCGGCTCTTGCCCGGCGTGCGGCACGAGCTGTCAGACCGTGGCGCTGAGCCGCGTCGCGGCCGCGGCCTCGTCGGAAGAGACAGCCACCTACTCGGCGGCCAAGGCCATCGACGGCGACACCACGACCACGCGCTGGTCGAGCCTCTTCAGCGATCCGCAATGGCTCGTCGTCGATCTCGGGGCGTCACGGCGCGTCAGCAGGGTCGTCTTGCGCTGGGAGGCAGCCTACAGCGCGAGCTACGACATCGAGGTCAGCCAGAGCCCTGCTGACCCGTGGACGAAGGTGTACGGAACGACGGCCGGCGACGGCGGGGTCGACGACATCACCGGCTTGAGCGCCACTGCTCGCTACGTGCGCATGAACTCGCTCGCGCGCAAGACACAGTGGGGCAATTCCCTGTTCGAGCTCGAGGTCTACGGCGACAACAACCCGAACTGCGCGAGCACCGGGCCAACCTGCACGGACGGCAGCAAGAATGGCTCCGAAACGGACGTGGATTGCGGCGGCTCCACGTGCTCGAAGTGCGCCAACGACAAGCTGTGCGCCAGCGCAAACGATTGCAGCAGCGGCTACTGCGGCGCGAACGGCCTGTGCGCGGCGGCTCCGAGCTGCACGGACGGGATCCAGAATGGCAGCGAGACGGGCGTCGACTGCGGCGGCTCCTGCCCGGCCTGCCCGACCAACACCTGCGGCAGCTCGGCGCTGAACCGCGTCTCCGCATCGGCCTCGTCACAGGAAACAGCCGACACTGGCGCCAGCAAGGCCATCGACGCCGACACCACGCTGTCGCGCTGGTCGAGCCTCTTCAGCGACCCGCAATGGATCGCCATCGATCTGGGCGCGACCCGCTTCATCGATCGCGTGACGCTCAAGTGGGAAGCTGCAGCGAGCGCCCGTTACGACATCGAGGTCAGCCAGAACGGCACTGATCCGTGGACCAAGGTCTACAGCGTCACGACAGGCGACGGTGGTCTCGACGACATCAGCGGCCTGCGCACGACGGCTCGCTACGTTCGCGTGAACTCGCTCGCCCGGACCACCCAGTGGGGCAACTCGCTCTTCGATTTCGCGGTCTATGGCGACAACAACCCGAACTGTGCGACCTCCACCACCGGCGACAGCGATGGCGATCGTCTGGCCGACAGCGTCGAGACCAACAGTGGTCAGTTCGTCAGCAGCTCGAACACCGGCACCAGCCCCAACAACCCCGACACCGACGGCGACGGCATTTCGGACGGCGACGAGGTGCTCGGCACGACCGCTGGCTTGAACCTGCCGGCCATGGGCGTGAGCCCGGTGAAGAAGAACATCCTGCTCGAGTACGACTGGTTCGACGACTCGCTCGACTGCGGCTCGCACAGCCATCGTCCGAGCGCGGCCTCGATCGACAGCGTCACGAACTCCTTCGCTGCCGCGCCGGTCTCGAACCCGAACGGAACGACGGGCATCACCGTGATTCACGACTACGGTCAGGGCGGCGCTTTCACCGGTGGCGGCAAGATCGACGATCTCGACGGCGTGCTCGGCGGCGGCTTCGATACCGAGTTTCAAAACTACAAGAGCGCGAACTTCGCCAGCAATCGTAACGGCTACTTCCACTACGTGATCATGCCGCACCGTTACTACACGAACAGCAATAGCTCAGGCTTGGCGGAGATCGTCGGTGACGACATGATCGTCTCGCTCTACTGCGCCTACAGCGACACCAACGTGGGCAACACGATCATGCACGAGCTCGGCCACAACCTGGGTCTCCAGCACGGTGGCGCCGACGGCTACAACTACAAGCCGAACTACAACTCGGTGATGAACTACGAGTTCCAGTTCGGCGGCGTGGACACCAACTGCATCAGGGGAGGCGACGGCCTGCTCGACTACTCGCATGGTCAGCGCATGAGCCTGGACGAGAACGCGCTGAACGAGTTCGTGGGCATGTGCATGAACGTGTCGTGGGACTACAACAACAGCGGCACGCTCGAGTCGAGCGTCAGCGTCGACCTCAACTACGACTCGGTTAAGTCCGTGCTCGACGACCACGACGATTGGTCGAGCCTGGTTTACGATTTCACGCCCGCAGCCGGCTTCGGTCTCCAGGCGCTGCAGCAGGTGGCTGTCTGCAACAATCCCGCTCCGATGCCCTGACGAGATTCCGGGTTTCCCGGAGCGCTTCAATCCGCGAGGCGGGCTGTGCCCGCCTCGCTTCTTTTGTCGGGAGAGGCCGGCGCTGCGCGAAAGTTGCGTGAAACGAGCGGCCGGGGGCGCGATCGTGCAATGGCTGCATGCTCGCTTTTCGATGTCGGAGTTGAGATCGTGCAGAGCTCGCATGGTAACGATCTCGATCGGAGAAAGGCGCTCGATTCGCTTTACAAACGAGTGCGACTCCCTGTATTCGAATGAGCGATCTCGCGTGTCCTAGCCGGACACCGTCGCGTCACCTGTGCTGCACCCCCGCGTGAGGTCGTGCCGACCTTCGCCTGGGCCGAGCTCCATCCGAGCGCGGGCCGGGCTGCGCCGGGGACTCGAGAAGGGAAGCTGGAATGACCTCGAAGTATCTCAAGCTGGCGTTGGTTCCGATGGCGGCGTTGTTCGCCGGTGGTTGCGTTGGCGCCGAGGCTGGTGAGGGCGGTGAGGACGAGATCGGCGCGCTGATCGAACCGATCCTCGTGGCAGTGCCGGCGCGCCTCGAGGCCGAGAACTACGAGCGCTTCAACGAGAGCACCCCCACGGTGAACTCCGGTGGGAAGTGCAACCGCAACGACGGCGTGGACATGGAGACCACCACGGATCCGAACGGCGGTAACTGCAACGTCGGCTGGACCACGGCGGGTGAGTGGCTCGAGTTCGACATCAGCTCGCCGACCACGCGCAACTTCAACATCACGAGCCGCGTGGCCAGCGCCAACGCGAGCAAGACCTTTCACGTCGAGCTCGACGGGGTGAACCTGGGCTCGTTGACCTCGCCCGCGAGCGGCTGGCAGAGCTACTCCGACCGCACCTACTCGAACGTCAGCGTCACGGCTGGCAGCCACAAGCTGCGCGTCGTGTTCGACAGCGGCGACGTCAACCTGAACTACGTCGAGCTCACCGCTGGCAGCGCCACCTGCACGGACGGCATCAAGAACGGCACGGAGACGGGGGTGGATTGCGGCGGGTCGTGTCCGGCCTGCAGCACGGGCTGCCAGAGCGTCGCGCTGAGCCGCAGCGCGGCCACCGCCTCGTCGCAGGAGACCGCAGCGCTGACGCCGGCGCTGGCCATCGACGGCAACACCACGACGCGCTGGTCGAGCGCCTTCAGCGACCCGCAGTCGATCGTCGTGGATCTCGGCGCATCACGCCGCGTGAGCCGGGTGGTCCTGCGCTGGGAGGCGGCCTACAGCACGAACTACGACATCGACGTCAGCGCGAGCTCGACTGGCCCCTGGACGAAGGTCTACGGCACCACGGCCGGCGACGGCGGCGTGGACGACATCAGCGGCCTGACCGCGACCGCCCGCTACGTGCGCATGTACTCGCGCGCACGCAACAAGATCAACAACGTCTCCTACGGCAACTCGCTGTACGAGTTCGAGGTCTACGGCGACAACAACCCGAACTGCTCGAGCTCCGGGCCGACCTGCAGCGACGGCATCAAGAACGGCACCGAGACGGACGTCGATTGCGGCGGCGCTACGTGCTCGAAGTGCGCCAACAGCAAGGTCTGCGCCAGCGCCAGCGATTGCAGCAGCGGCTACTGCGGCCCGAACGGCCTGTGCGCGGCGGCTGCGAGCTGCACCGACGGCGTGCAGAACGGCACGGAGACGGGCGTCGACTGCGGTGGCTCCTGTCCGGCCTGCCCGACCAACACCTGCGGCAGCGGCGCGCTGACCCGCGCGGCGGCCTCGGCCTCGTCGCAAGAAACGGCTGACTACGGCGCTGCCAAGGCCATCGACGCCGACGTCACGCTGTCGCGCTGGTCGAGTGCCTTCAGCGATCCGCAATGGATTGCCGTCGACCTCGGCGCGACGCGCTTCATCAGCCGCGTGGTGCTCAGCTGGGAGGCCGCGGCCAGCGCCAGCTACGACATCCAGGTCAGCCCGAACGGCGCCGACCCCTGGACCACGGTCTACAGCACGACGGCCGGAAACGGCGGTCTCGACGACATCAGCGGTCTGCGCAGCACGGCTCGCTACGTGCGCATGGTCTCGCGCACTCGCACGACCCAGTGGGGCAACTCGCTGTTCGACTTCGCGGTCTACGGCGACAACAACCCGAGCTGCACGCCCTCGACGACCACCGACAGCGACGGTGACCGCCTGGCCGACAGCGTCGAGACCGGCACGGGACGCTTCGTCAGCAGCTCGAACACCGGCACCAGCCCCACCAACCCCGACAGCGACGGCGACGGCATCTCCGACGGCGACGAGGTGCTCGGCACGACCGCGGGCCTGAACCTGCCGGCCATGGGCGTGAGCCCGGTGAAGAAGAACATCCTGCTCGAGTACGACTGGTTCGACGACTCGATCGACTGCGGCGCGCACAGTCACCGTCCGACCTCGGGCGCCATCGACCGCGTGACGAGCGCGTTTGCCGCTGCGCCGGTGACGAACCCGGACGGGACGACGGGCATCACCGTGATCCACGACTACGGTCAGGGCGGCGCCTTCACCCGCGGCGCTCGCATCAACGACAGCGACGGCGTGCTCGGTGGCGGCTTCGATACGGAGTTCCAGAACCACAGGGCCGCGAACTTCGACAGCAATCGCAACGGCTACTTCCACTACGTGATGCTGCCGCACTACTACAACACGAACAGCAATAGCTCCGGCCTGGGCGAGATCGTCGGCGACGACATGATCGTGTCGCTCTACTGCGCCGTCAGCGACAACAACGTGGGCAACACCATCATGCACGAGCTCGGGCACAACCTGGGCCTCAACCACGGCGGCGCCGACGGTGACAACTACAAGCCCAACTACAACTCGGTGATGAACTACGAGTACCAGTTCGGCGGCGTGGACACGAACTGCAGCCGGGGCGGCGACGGCCTGCTCGACTACTCACGCGGGCAGCGCGCGAGCCTGAACGAAAACGCGCTGAACGAGCTCGCTGGCATGTGCATGAGCGTGCCGCTGGACTGGGACGCCGACGGCGTGCTCGAGTCGAGCTCGGCCGCAGACATCAACTACGACAGCCTGCGCACCGTACTCCTCGACTCCGACGATTGGTCGCGCCTGGTGTACGACTTCACGCCGGCAGCCGGCTTCGGTTTCCAGGCGCTGCAGCAGGTCGCGGTGTGCGACAATCCGGCTCCGATGCCGTGACGCACCAGCCGCGAGTTCTCGGGCCCTGAATTACGGGGCCCGAGCGCTGCGCGGAAATGGTGAGCTTCAGCGAGCGTAGTCAGGCGCGATCAGATCGTCGGACGCAGCCTTGGCCGGCTTCCTGAGTTTGCCGGCAGCCTTGCGTGCGCGCTCCGGCTTGGGTGCTTCGGCGGAGGGCACGACCGGAGGCGCCTCGTTCGGGACCTGAGAGGCTGCGGCGCTGGGGACGGGTTCCGCCGGCGACGCGGAAGGCGCGACCGTCGCTACTGGCTTGGCGCTCCTCGGTAGCTCGACCATCCCGCTCGACGCAGGGCCCGTCTGGGCCATCTTCCAGAGACCACCCGCGCCGCCCAGGAGCGTCAGGGTCAGCGCGATGCCGACCGCGACACCGAAGCCCACGTGCCTGGCCTTGACGCGCGGGATGAGCGAGGGGCGCTGCTGCGCGGGCTCGGCCGACGGCTTCTCGGGCTTGTCGGGATCCAGCGAGATGGCGCGTAGCGAGCTGCCGCTCTCCGCGCGCACCTTTTCGTCTGCGGGGCTCGGCCCGCTCTCCGTCCTCTCACCGTCAGCGGCCTGCTGTGCGGCCCGTAGCTTCTCGCGCTTGGCGGCGGCGCTCTCGGCCAGGACGCTAGTGAGGAAATCCCGTAGCTCGGCGTCGGTTTCTTCCCGGCTCTTTTCAGGCAGCGCGCGCGCGAGCGCCAGGCGCATTTCTTCGGCCGTCTGAAAGCGATTCGCGGGATCCTTCTGCAGCGCCTTGAGCACCACCTCCTCGAGCGCGGGCGGGTAGCCCTTCACGAAATTCGAGGGCGGCAGCACGGGCTCGCTGCTCACGATGCTTTGCAGCACGCCCGGTGAATCCGGATTCTTGAACGGGTGACGGCCGGCCGTCAGCGTGTAGAGCATGATGCCGGCCGAGAAGACGTCCGAGCGGCGATCGACGTCGTCGCTCATCACTTGCTCGGGCGACATGTGCGCCAGCTTGCCCTTGACCTCGCCCGCCATGGTGTTGGACAGGCGCTGGTTGGTGGCCTTGGCGATGCCGAAGTCGACGAGCTTGGCCACGCCCGCGTACGTCACCAGCACGTTCTGGGGAGAAACATCGCGGTGGACCACGCCGAGCGGCGCGCCGTGCTCGTCGCACAGCTCGTGAGCAGCGTGCAGGCCGCGCAGCGTCTGGGCGATCAGCGAGCAGGCGATGCGCAGCGGCATACCGCCGCGCTCTTTCGCTCGCGCTGCGATGAAGCCCAGGGACTCGCCGTCCACCCACTCCATCACCAGGTAGAGCGTGCCGCCCTGCTCCCCGAGCTCGATCGTCTGCACCACGTTCGGGTGATGGATCAGCGAGGCGATGCGCGCCTCTTCCAGCATCATCTGCTCGAAGCGGCCCTGCGCGTCGGCGTCGCCGAGCAGCGTCTTGATCGCGACGAGCTTGTGAAAGCCGCGCGCGCCTTGCAGTCGCGCCAGCCAGACCTGGCCCATGCCTCCACGTGCAACCGTTGCCAGAAGCTGGTAGCGACCAAGCGTGTCGTTGGGTCGAGGAATGTATTCAGCCATCCCGTTTACGAGATGCGGCGGCCGACGCCCGCATGCCCTCCTTGCGCTCACTCAATGTAGCCAAGATCGCCGCGCGCGGTAGCGCTAGCTGGCCTTGCGCCGCCCGGAGATCGAGTTCGGTGGTGGAAACTGCCACTGCGACTCAGGCAAAACCACCTTGTCGCCATCGCGGCACCTATCGTGGCAGCGGCTATCCACAGGTCATTTTGTTTCAGTTTGGAATTCCCCTGCGAAACGCATGACTTGAGTGGCGGCCGGAGTTGCGTCATCGTCCAGGTCTCGCGTTCGTGCGACGCCTCGCCTGCATGACCAAGGCCTCCGCATCGACGTCGGCGCCGGAGTCGCGGTCCGCGCGCCCTGATCCGCCCGATCGCCCCGCAGGCGAGGCAGGCGACGCGCTCGTGTCGGCAGTGACGGGCGTGGCTGCGACGCTGCGCGGCCTGTTCGCTCACTCCACGTTCTTCGACGCGCAGGCGATCGCCGAAGTTCGGCGCACGGTCGAGGCCGTCGAGCACAGGCTCGGCCGCGACGAGCTCCACGTCGTCGTCGTGGGCGAGCGACACTCAGGCAAGAGCACGCTGCTCGATGCGATCGTCGGTGATCGTCTGCTCGGTGGAGCGCGCGGCCAGCTCGAGGTCGTCACCTTCCTGCGCCGCCGTGCTGCGCCGAGCTTCCGCGCCCGGTTCGCTTCGGGGGAGCAAGACGACTTTTCTCGCCGTGTGCCGGACCGCACGCTCGAGCTCGCACGGGCCGAGGACACGATCGAGCAGGCGCTGGCCGACGTCGAGCGCCGTGCCAGCGCCGCGCGTGCCGAGCTCGGGCAAGCCAACGAAGCCCGCGAGCGGGCAGAGCAGGGCGCGCGGCAGGCGCTGTCCGGCGCCGAGGACGCGCGCGAGCTGGCTGACGACAGGCGCTCCTTGCTCGATCGCACGGAAGACGAAGCGGCACGCCTGGATCGCGAGGTCGGCGAGCTCGAGCTGCGCGTGCCCCAGGGTGTACGCCTGACGCCCCCACGCTGGGCGCTCTGGTCGTGGCTGCTGTTCGGGCTCTTCCTGCTGCTGCGCCGCGAGCTCTGGAGCCGCTACCAGGCGCTGCTGGCGGAGCGCGCCGTGATCCAGGTCCGTCTGATCGCGCAGCGTCGCGCTGCCGACGCGGCCAAGCGCGCGCGCTTGCTGGCCGAGGCCGAGCTCGAGCCGCTCGGCGCAGGCTTCGAGCAGGCGCGAGTCCAGTCGCTCGAGGTCGAGCACGGCTTGCACGACGCCGAGCTCGAGCGCGAGCGGCTACGCGGCGAGCTCGAGGTTCAGAGAACGCGGCGCGAGCACCACGAGAGCGAGCGCTGGCGCCAGTTCTTCACCGACCTGCACGCGCTGGCACGGAGGCGTGACCTGTGCGAGCTCGCCATCGACTACCCGGCCAAGCACCTGCCCGACGACGTGACGATCGTGGACATCCCGGGCATGGTGTCCGAGTCCGCCGCCGAGTGGAGGGTGATCAGCGAGCAGGCAGACGGCTGCATCCTGGTGTCGGAGCTCGATCGCGCGGTGAGCGAGGCGGCCAAGCGGTTCTTGCGGCAACTGCGCGAGGTGGTCCCGCACCTGTTGCTCGTGCTGACCAAGATGGACCAGGCCTTCGAGGCCGCGAGCGCGCGCGGCGAGGCGGAGCCCTGGGCCGAGGTCGAGAAGGCGCGCCGGATCGGGGCGCGCCGCTTCGCTCGCGAGCTCGGCCGCGACGCCGACAGCGTGCTGAGCGTGTCCGTGGCCGCGGAAGTCGCGCTGCGCGCCCGCGACTCCGAGCTCGCGAAGCGCTTCGAGAGCGAGATCGCCAAGCTGTTTCTCTTGCTGCGGCACGAGCGCGCGCTGATCCTGGGCGCCCACGCGGCTGGCGCCATCAGGCGCTGCATCGCCGGTATCGGCTCGGCGCAAGAGCGCGCCGAGAGCACGTATCGGGATCGCATCGCCGAGCTCGAGCTCAAGCGGACGCCGGAGCCGGCGACCTTTCGCAAGGAGCTCCTGCTCGGTGCCGAGCCCGAGATCGAGGCCCTGGCGCACACGGCCATCGAGGCGGCGAGCACGGTGATGCAGGAGGGCTTCTTGCTGCTCCAGCGTCGCGCCGAGCAGGACCTGGATGCGTGCCCCAGCGTCAGCAAGCTCGTCGAGGTTGCCGCTGTTCTCGAGCGTGAGCTGCCTCTCGGGGTGGCCCAGGTACGCGAGCAAACGAGGGTAGAGCTCGAGGCCGCCATCGAACGCGCCGTGAGCTCGATCGAGGTCGGGCTGTTCGAAGCCATGCGCCGGCGCTACCAGCTCCTGCACGAGGTCAGACGCAGCGCGAGCTCCTCGCCGCGTCTGGACGCCGACGCCGGAGACGCCGCGATGTTCACCGCTATCGTGCCGCAGGTTCGCGAGGCGGTCGTGGTCTTCCGGCGCGGCCGCTACGCGCTCGGCGCAGCGGGCGTGCTGAGCGGCGCCGCCGGCGGCGCGTTGGTTCACCCCTGGCTCGGTCCGGCGCTGGGCGGTGTCATCGGCGGTCTGCTCGGGCTCGTGCGCCGCGAGAGCAGCCTGCGCGAGCGCGCACAGAACGTCGTCAGGACCGCGCTGGCACAGCGGCAGGAGCAGTACTTCGTCGGGCTGCGCGGCGAGGAGGCGGGGGTCAGGGAGGCCATCCGTCAGGCGCTCGAGCGTTCGCTCACGCGGGTGATGGTGCGTTTCGAGCGCTTCATCGCCGAACCCCTGGAGGCGGAGAGACAGGCGATCGCAGCCGAGCAGCAGAAGCTAGCCGAGCTCGAGCAGCTGCGCAGCGAGGTCCGGTCTCACGATAGCGAGCTCGAGCGCCTGCTCAAGGTCGCCGCGAATGCTTCCGTCGGCCTCTGTCGCTGACGCTCAGCGCAAGCACTCGGGCTTGATCGTGGTCACGCCGTCGGCGCGCTTGATGTACGGGTTGACGCACTCGGCCTTCGCCGCCGCCAGCGCTGCCTCGTCGAGACACTCCGGGCGATAGCGCTTGATCCCCGCAGCATCGACGGCGTAGGGCACGTCGCAGCTCGGCTGCAGCTCTTCTTCTGCTACGGGGCTCGTGCCGATGTTCACGTTGCGCAGGCGGTCGACCTCGGCGCGCAGCTGCACCACTTCGCGCTGCAGCGAGCGCACCTGATTCTCGAGCCGCCGCACCTTGTCCTGGCAGGGCTTGTTGCAGTCCTCGGCGCGCTGCACCGCGAGACGCGAGTCACGCGCCGTGACCAGCTCTCCCGGCTGCGACGCCGCAGGCTGAGGGGCGAACAACGCCACCAGTGAAACCGCCGCCGCCGCCGCAAGACCACCGCGCACACGAGCCATGATGACTCTTTAGTGTAGGTGGCGGCCGGCCGGCGACAAGGTCGTCTTACTTGAGCAGGCCGCCGAGCAGGCTTTTGGCCTGTCCCACAGCGTCGTCCACTCTCTCACCCGTCAGGGCGGCCTCGACCGGGCCGCGGATGGCGTCCGGGAGCTTGGCGCCGATGAAACTCCTGACGACCTCCGCCACCTTCGCGGCCTGGGCGTCCGAAAGATCAGCCTTCTGAACCAGCTCGGCAATGAGAGCTTTCATGGGCCGGATGGTAATTGCTCGCGCAGCGAGGTCAACAGATCACCCCACCACAGGCCCATCATGCGGATGAACGCCGGTACCTCGAGGCCGTGACGTGCAGGGTGGTCCGCGCGGATCTTGCTCCAGCCCCGGTGCGTGACCGTGACCAGGGTCCCGCTCGGGCTCGGTTCGAACGCCACCTCGACCTGAGTCGACTCGTGGGGTGCGAAGTTTGCCGCACGCCAATCGAAACAAAGCCGTGACGGCGGTTCCCACACGGTGACACGTCCCGTCTCCACCACGCGCTCGCCAGCGTTCGTCTCGAACGACTCGAACAGCCTTCCACCCACCCGCGGTTCCAGGTGGAAGATGCCGCTGCGCATCCCGGCGACGCGAAACTTCGGGCCTCGGCGCCACCACTGATCGATCTCCTCCGTAAAGATGCGGAAGGCCTCGTCACAGGGTACGCGCACCAGCACCGATACACGCGCGCGATCACCGGCGGTTTCGCTCACGGCGCTCGCCTCCGCTGGCGGCGCTCGGCGTGAGCCTTGAAGCCCGCGAGCTGCTCGCCCCAGAAGGCCTCGACCTCTTCCACCCAGCCGCGGAGCTCGGCAAAGCGCTCCGGCCGCAGGCGATACAGCCGGATCCGCGCGTCGTTTTCGTCGTCGTTTTCTTCCACCAGGCCGCTGCGGCGCAGCACACGCAGGTGACGGCTCATCGCCGGGCGGCTCATCGACAGCCGCGAGGCGATCTCACTGGAGCACAGCGGCGACTTGCGCAGCAGCTCCACCACCGCGCGCCGGCTGGGATCCGACAGCGCCGCCAGCGTGGTGTCGACCTTACTTTCCACCGCCGCCCGTGCTCATGCGCTGGCCGAACCACCAGTGATGACCCTCGAGGTCCTCGGCCTCGTAGGTGCGGTCGACCCAGTAGTCGCCGCCGTAGTCGTGCGTCTCCGGCTCCGTGACGATCCTGGCGCCGGCGGCTCTGGCCTGGTCGCGGTGTGCCTCGACGTCGTCGACGTACAGGAACAGGCTCTGCGTGTTCTTTCCGCCGATCGCCCGTGGGCTCTTGCGGTGCGCGGCCGTGTGGACGCCCTCGGCGCTGCCGACCATGATCAGCCCGTCGCGGTAGGTGAGCTCGGAGTGTTCGATGCGGCCGCCCTCGCCCTCGACCTTGAGCCTGATCTCGAAGCCGAAGGCCTTGCACAGCCAGTCGATGGCCGCCGCCGCGTCGTCATAGAAGAGCGCGCTCGAGATGCGCGGCCAACCCGGAGGAGTGTCTTTCATCGCTTCGTTGCTCCCGTATAGTTGCGTTATGGGTTAATAATTAACCGCATCACCAACTAACGTCAAGTCGGGCACTGATCGGGCCTGGATACGGAAACACCGAGGGCAAACACTTCCGAGCAGAGCAGCCGACGAGAAAAAATCGTCGGAAAAAGTATCCGAATTGACGACCCGGCTCATGGCCGTGGGTTGCACACTGGAAGCAGATGAAGGCTTCCTGGCGTCATGCGTGGGCTTTTGGTGCGTCGGTCGGACTGCTGTGGGCGTGTTCCGCCCCGGTCGATTCCCCCGACGACGAGGGCGGCGGCAACGCTGGCAACGGTCA
>DATLIL010000872.1:0-3967 GCA_035539475.1 Polyangiaceae bacterium | reverse complement strand
GTCTCGGTCAATCCCTTCGAAAAGAAGCGCGTGCTGTGGCCCTGGCTCGTCGCGGCCGCGGTTGCCGGCGGCGCCGGGGTCTACCTGGCCGTCGCTCCAGGTCCGCAGCCGGTCGTCAAGGCGCCCGCACCACCGCCGCCGGCGCCTGAAAAGCCGAAGCCGAAGCCCGCGTTGACGCCAAGAAAGAGCCCGGCCGAGCAGCGCGACTCGTGTGTGGCGGCGCACTTTCCGGCCGACTCGTTGCCGCCCACGACCGCCTACGAATTCGTCTGCGCGGAAGGCAATTTCCTGGAGATGACCCGGCGACTGCACGACATGGTCACGCCGCCGACGATCGCCGACGCGGGAGCCGACGCCGAGGCGGACGCCAGCATGCCGACGGTCGCGCAACGAGGGTCCAAGGCGATCCCCGTCGTCGGTCTCGGCCTCGACTGGTACGAGCTGCCAGCGACGGCGATCATCCGGCGCACGTGTTGCCCTGGCTCGGCACCGGTGATGCTGCCCGAGACTCCCGGCTGGTGCGAGCAGCTGCAGTCCATCGTGCAGCGCATGGCCGAGGACAGCCAGCGCGCAGTGGATCTGGCCCCGGGCGCGCGTTCCTTCGACAAGGCCGTGACCTGCCTGTTCGCCAACAAGATCGAGCACCCGTTCTCCTACAAGATGTTGCCGTCGCCGGCGAACCGCCATGCCTTTCAGCAGTTCTTGAGCCGCGCGGCGATCATCGACGCGCAGAAGTGAGTCATGACCAGGCTGGTCGTACTCGACGGCGCTACGCTCAACCCCGGCGACAACCCCTGGACCGAGCTCGAGCACCTGGGCGACCTCACCGTCTACGATCGCACGCCGCGTGAGCTCGTCGTGGAACGCTCGCAGGGCGCCGACGTCATCTTCACGAACAAGACGCTGATCGACGCCGCGGCGCTGGCGGCGCTGCCCGGATTACGCGGCATCTGTGTGACGGCCACCGGCGTCAACGTGGTCGACGTCGTGGCAGCGCGATCCCTCGGCCTGCCAGTTTGCAACGTGCCGGCCTACAGCACGCGCTTCGTGGCGCAGCACACGATCGCGCTGCTGCTCGAACTCTGCAACGCCGTCGGCCAGCACGACACCGCGGTCCACGCCGGCGAGTGGTCGCGCTGCCCGGACTTCAGCTTCTGGAAAAGGTCGCTGCTCGAGCTCGATGGGCTCGCGCTCGGCATCGTCGGCTACGGTGCCATCGGCAGTCAGGTTGGCGCCATCGCCGCCGCGCTGGGCATGCGCGTGACGGCGGCGAGCGCCCAGGGTCAGGGCGGCGGCGGCGCCGTCACGCGCGCGCCGCTCGAACGGCTGCTGGCGGAGTCGGACGTGATTTCGCTGCATTGCCCGCTCACGCCGGAAAACGAGCGCCTGCTGCGCTGGGAGCGCCTCGGCACCATGAAACGCTCCGCGCTCGTCATCAACACGGCGCGCGGCGGGCTGGTCGACGATCTCGATCTGCGGCGGGCACTCGATCAGGGCGTGATCGCCGGCGCCGCGGTCGACGTGCTGTCGACCGAGCCGCCATCTCCCGATCATCCTCTGCTCGGCGCCAGGAACTGCATCATCACGCCGCACCTCGGCTGGAGCAGCCTGGCCTCACGACGGCGCCTGCTCGATATCACCATACAAAACGCGCGCGCCCTGCTCGCCGGTCAACCAATCCATGTCGTGAACTGAGGCCGCGTGCCGACCTCGTACTGGCTGGTGCGAGCGCTGCTACTACGGGCCGTCGGCTTCGTCTACTTCGTTGCTTTCGCCATTCTCGTCTTTCAAGCCCGACCGCTGCTCGGCAGCGAGGGTTTGCTGCCGGTCGGCGCCTTCCTCGAAGCCGCGCGCGAGCACTACGGCGGCGCCGGCGCGGCGTTCCTGCGACTGCCCAGCCTGTTCTGGCTCTCGTCGAGTGACGGCGCGCTCGCTGCTCTGAGCTTCACCGGGCTCGTGCTTTCGATCGCGATGATGGCGGGGCTGTCCAATGCTCCGCTGCTCTTGCTGAACTGGGCGCTCTACCTCTCCTTCACCCACGTCGGGCAGATATTCTACGGCTACGGTTGGGACACCCTGCTGTGCGAGACCGGCTTTCTCGCCGTCTTCCTCGCGCCGCCCTGGCGACCGCGCGAGCTGGATCCAAGGAGCCCTCCCCCGCTCGTCGTCATCGTGCTCTTGCGCTGGCTGCTCTTCCGTCTGATGTTCGGCGCAGGCTTGATCAAGATCCGCGGCGACGAGTGCTGGCGCGACCTCACTTGCCTCGTCTACCACTACGAGACGCAGCCGAACCCGAGTCCGCTGTCCTGGTACTTCCACCACCTACCGCGTGGCGTGCACCAGGCCGGCGTGCTGTTCAATCATTTCGTCGAGCTCGTGGTGCCCTTCGGGGTGTTCGGCCCGCGCATCGTGCGGCTGGCCGCCTGCGCCTTCACCATCGCCTTTCAGGTCGTCTTGATCCTGAGCGGCAACCTGTCGTTCCTGAACTGGCTCACCATCGTGATCGCTCTGGCCTTGCTCGACGACGCCGCGCTCGCGAGGCTCGTGCCGGGGCGCCTGCGCGAAAGGCTGCAGCAGAAGCTCGAAAGCCTGCGCGAGTCCGCGCTCGTGCCGGGCCGCGCGCGGCTGATCGCGGTCTGGGGCTACGCCGTCGTGGTCATGATCCTGAGCCTCGATCCAATCGTGAACCTGCTCTCCGAGCGCCAGCGCATGAACGCCTCGTTCGAACCGCTGAACCTGGTCAACACCTACGGCGCGTTCGGCAGCATCGGCCGCGAGCGCCTCGAGGTCGTACTCGAGGGCACCAGCGCCGAGCGAATCGAAGCGCAGACGCTGTGGAAAGAGTACGAATTCCCCTGCAAGCCAGGCGACGTCAGGCGCCGGCCGTGCCTGATCACGCCTTACCACCATCGTCTCTCGTGGCAGCTCTGGTTCGCGCCGTTCGGCGACTTCCGCTCGCAGCCCTGGATCTTGAACCTGGTCTACAAGCTACTGCGCGGAGAGCCCGAGCCCCGCTCCCTGCTCGCTAGCGATCCTTTCCCCGATCGGCCGCCGCGCTTCATCCGAGCGCGCCTCTATCGCTATTCGTTCACGAGCTCCCGCGCAGACGGCGCCTGGTGGCAGCGGGAGCTCGTCGGCGAGTACCTCCAGCCGCTGTCGCTCGAGCACCGCGACTTCCGCCGCTATCTGGCAGCACGCGGCTGGCTGAAAGACTGACTCAGAAGCTGCCGCTCACGCTCAGCCCGCGCAAGCCGGGCCCCGGCCCCATGCTCAGCGCAGGGCGCTTTTCTGGCTTCCAGAGCACGAACGTCAGCGCCGTCGCCACACCAGCCACCCCGGCGCCGACGAAGCCGACGGTCGCGATCACCCCGGCACGGTCGTAGTCGGCGATCGCCGCCTCGAGGTCGTTGCACGCGGCACGCCCTGCGAAATCCGCGCTGGCGCAGGAGCCGCTGGAGCTGCCGCCCGCAAGCGCGTCGATCTCCGACTGCGCAGTCTCGACTCGTTCGCGAGCCTCGCTGCGCACGGCGAGGTAACCGATGCCGACACCGAGCCCCACGAGCGCTGCAGTCCCCTCGCCAATCAGCACCCATTCACGTGTCCCGATGCGGCTGCTGTCGACGCCGGCGGGCTGGCTCGCCGAAACCTTGGCGCTCGCCGGCGCTGGAGCGCTCGCCGTTTTTTCAGGCGGAGCTGCCGGGGGAGCAGAAGCCGGCGGCGTGGCCGCGCTCTCTACCGCTGCCCTGAGCACGACGTGAACCGTGCGCTGCTCGCCCTCACGGAGCTCGAGATCGAGCTCCGCCACCCGATTCTGCGAAGCCGTCACCTTCACCCGGTGCCGTCCCGGATCGATTGGTGCGGGTTTTCCGACCACCGCCGGCGCGAGCCTGCGTCCGTCCAGCGAGACCTCGGCGTCCGCCGCGTCGGCCGGCAAGCGCAGGGTCAGCTGCGCCACACGCGCCTGCAC
>DATLIL010000871.1:0-8291 GCA_035539475.1 Polyangiaceae bacterium | reverse complement strand
GGCTCGGTGGTCATCCGCTGCGCCGATCGGGCCATCGCGATCGAACGCGCGGTGGCGGGAGAGGGCAACGTCGCTGGCGTTTCGGAGGGCACGGAGCTCGACGAGCGGACGCTGGGCCGACTGGTTTCGTCCGTGCCGGAGCCCTGAGCGCGGTGTTAGACTGCGCAGTCGTCGGAGGCCTCGAGATGGACTTTGCCCAAATGGCACGAACCGCCCGCGAGAGCCTCGCGCGGGGGCTCAATGCGCTGCAGAGCCCGGGCGTGCCGTCGGAGCTGATGTCCGCCGCCGAGCCCATCGCCGAGGCGATGAGCAGCCTCCATCACATCGAGGCGACCCAGGGCGCCGCGGTCCACGACTCGTCGCCGACCGCGCTCCTGGCCGCGCGCCGTGCGCTGGCGCAGCTGCAGGCGCAGAGCGTGGCGCACCCCGCGGTGGACCAGGCCCTCGAAGCGGTCGCTGACTCGCTCGGCGTCATCCACGAGCTGTCGCGCGTGGGCGCCTCGCGAGTGCCCGCTCCGCCGACACAGCAGTCCCACGTGGTCGCTCCGGCACCGCCCTCGGAGCCCACCTGGTCGTCGGCGGAGCCGGCGCCACACCCCCCGCACCACCACGCGCCTCCCTGGCAGCAACAGCAGCCGCCGACCTGGGAGGCGCAGCCCGCGCCGCAGCAATGGCAGCAGCAGGTGCAGCCTGCGCAGCCACCTCCCTCGTCCAACGAAGGCTGGCCGTCCTCGAGCGAGGGCTGGCCCTCCGCCAGCGCACCAGCTCAAGCGCAGTGGCCGCAAGCATCGCCACCTGGCGCGCAGTCGGCGTGGCCGGCGCAAGCACAAGCGCAAGCGCCGGGGCAAGGTGCCTGGGGCAACACCATGCCGGCCGCAACCGAAGCCACGCGCGTGCTCTATTACGACGCCGACCTCGGCGCGCACAGCCCGACGAACTTCTACAAGGGCCTGAGCGGCAACGACGTGATCGACTCGGGCGGTCTCTTCATCGCGACCTACCAGATCCCGAGCATCGGCCGGAACGTGCACCTCAAGGTGTCACTGCCGGGAGGCTACGAGTTCGAAGCGGCGGGTATCGTGCGCTGGACCCGCGAAGCACCCAACCCTGCAGCGGACTCGCCGCCGGGCTTCGGCGTGCAGTTCACGCACATCTCTCCCGAGGGCCGCCAGCTAGTCTATCGCTACGTGCGAAACCGCGAACCGCTCTTCCACGACGATCAGTGAACGCCGCCGGAGTTGAATGAGAACAGCACTGGTCGTCCTCACGGCCTTGCTCTCATTGCTGGTCACGGTGCCGGCGCACGCTGGCGATCCTTATTTGCGCTGGCAAACGCTGGTGACGCCGCACTTCCGCATCCACTTTCACGGTGGACTGGAGGAGGCGGCGCAGAAGGTCGCCAACGTCGCCGAGCACGCACACCAGGAGCTCGTGCCCGAGCTCGGCTGGGTGCCGCAGGAGGTCACGCACGTCCTGCTCGCCGACGACTCCGACTTCGCGAACGGGCTGGCCTCGACCCTGCCCTACAATCACGTGCGGCTGTTCGTGTCGGCGCCCGACGACATGTCGGTCCTGGCCGACTACGACGACTGGTTCCTCGAGCTCGTCACGCACGAGTACACGCACATCTTGCAGCCCGACAACACGTCCGGCGTTCCGGCCGTGGTCAACTCCATCTTCGGCAAGACGCTGAGCCCCAATCAGCAGCAACCGCGCTGGATCCTCGAGGGCCTGGCCGTGGCCATGGAATCACGCCACACGACGGGTGGCCGCCTGCGCTCCACGCAGTTCGAGATGTTCCTGCGCGCGGACGTGCTGGCGGGCGAGCTCGCGCGTCTCGACCAGATCTCGCACCCCACGCGACGCTGGCCTGGCGGTAACCTCTGGTACCTCTACGGCGCCAAGTTCATCGAGTGGATCACCGACATCTACGGACCTGAGGTGTTCGGTGCCGTGGCGGCCGACTACGGCGCCTCGATCATTCCCTGGGGTATCAACCGCGCCATCCGCCGAGCGACGGGGCGCACCTACAGCGAGCTTTACGAGGGCTGGCGCCTCGATCTCGAGCAGCGCTACGCGGCACAGGCCAGCGCGGTCAAGCGGCTGGGCTTGCGCGAGGGAAAGCAACTGACGACGCGCGGGCGTCAGGCGGGCACGCCGCGCTTCTTGCCCAGCGGCTGCTCCGACGGGCGCACGCTCTATTACATGCGTGACGACGGAGACACCGTCGCCGGCCTCTACGGCGTGCGCCTGGACGAGCCGGAAAATGCCGAGCTGATCGCGGCCAGCGCCGGGCGGAGCTTCGCCTTCGATCGCCATTGCAACCTGGTCTTCGATCACGTGGCGCCGTCGCGACGCCGCTACTACTTCAGCGACCTGTTCTCGCTCGGTCGTGGCGAGCGCGCGACGAGCGGCCTCGAGCGCAACCGCAGGCGGCTGACCGTCGGACGCCGCGCGCGCGAGCCCGACGTCAGCCCCGACGGCCGCCTGATCACCTACGTGACCAATCACGCGGGCACGACGACCCTGCGCCTGGCCGATCTCACGCCGAGCGGCGAGATCGTGAACGAGCGCCGGCTGGTGCCGTCGGCGACTTACGATCAGGTCTTCACGCCGCGCTTCTCGCCGGACGGTAAGCGCATCGTCTACGGCGTGTGGACCGCGGGCGGCTTTCGCGACCTCCGCATCCTCGACCTCGCCAGCGGCGCGATCGTTGCGCCGTGGAAGGACCGCGCGCTCGACCAGCAGCCGATCTGGTCGGCGGACGGCAAGACCATCTACTTCGCCTCGGATCGCAGCGGCATCTCCAACATCTACGCCTACGACCTCGACACGCAGAAGCTCGCGCAGGTGACGAACGTGCTCACCGGCGCCTACAGCCCGGCCCTGTCCGGCGACGGCCGCACGCTGGTCTACGTGGGCTATACACACGCCGGCTTCGATCTGTTCGCGATGCCCCTGGATAGCTCGCGCTTCCTGGCGCTGGCGGAGCCGAGCAACGAGCGCGCCACGCCTGGCTCCACGACGACGCTGCACTATCCGGTCGAGCCGTACAACCCGCTGACGACGCTGCGTCCGCGCCGCTGGTCGCTCACCGTCGGCCAGGGCACGTTCGGGACGGCCTTCATCATCGGCGCCGGCGGCTCGGACATGGTCGGCCGCCACGCCGTGGCGGCGCAGGTGGTCATCGAAACGGAACACGACGAGCCGCAGCTCGCGCTCGACTATCGCTATGACCGCCTGCCGTTCGGCTTCGGTGCCAGCCTGTTTCGCAGCGCCACGCCCCGCACCGGCTACCGCATCGGCGAGACCGAGATCAATGTCGTCGAGACGCTGACGGGCGCCACGACCGGCATCAACCTCGACCTGCCGGGTGACTACGAATACCAATCCGCGGCCTTCAGCTACACGATGACCCACTACGACGCGGATCTGCCGGTGGGCACCCGCGGTGATCCCTGGGCGCCCGTGCCCGTCGAGCCGCATCGCGGTTGGCTCGGTCTGCTCCGCTTCGGCTACGGCTACTCCAACGTCAGCGCGACCGGCAACGCCATCTCCGGCGAGCGTGGCTTCGCGCTCAACGTCGCGGCCGATCTGGCCGACCCCGCCTGGGGCAGCGACAACACGCTGACTGCGTTCAGCGGCGCGCTGAGCACCTATGTCCCGTTGCCGTGGGGCAATCACCACGTCATGGCGCTGGCCCTCTCGGGCGGTGCGGCCATCGGTAACTACCCGCGCTTCGGCCTGTACAGCACGGGCGGCTACGCCGATCAGCCTGCCTTCGACGCCTTCACCACCGGCCTACGGCAGAGCTCGTTCGTCCTGCGCGGCTACTTGCCTGGGCAGTTCACCGGCACGCAGTACAACCTGGTCAACGCCGAATACCGCTTTCCGCTGCTCTTCGCCGACCGTGGCGTGAGCACGCTACCGGTCTTCTTGCGCACGTTGAGCGGCGCGCTCTTCGCCGACTGGGGCGGCGCCTACAACACGCTCGACCTGGACGACCCGCTGGCGAGCTACCACCTCGGCGTCGGCGGCGAGCTCTGGTTCGATCTCGTCGTGGGCTATTTCGCGGGCGCCAACCTGCGCCTGGGCGTGGCCAAGGGGCTGGACGACGAGGCGCCCCCCGGGCTGCAGACGTACTTCGTCGCCTCGTCCGCCTTCTGAAATCTTGGCCCTTCGCGCGGGCGTCTGTTACCGCCTCGCACTGATGCGCGCCCGTGCCTGCTTGCTCTCGCTGGCTCTGCTCCTGCCGCCACTGGCGGGTTGCCTCGCCCCACCTCCGGCCTCCGAGCGCGCCACCGACGCCGCGCGCGAGCTGAACGTCGCCGCTCGCTTCGGTCGCATGGACATAGCGGTGGGTCTGACCTCGGGCTCGGCGCGCACTAACTTCCTGGCTCATCGCGCCGAGTGGGGCCACGCCGTGCGCATCGTCGACGTGGAGCTCGCCTCCATGAGCATGAAGGACGGCGACCATGCGGAGATTCAGGTCGACTACTCCTGGACCCGCATCGACGAAGGGATACTCAGGACGACGCGCATCGCGCAGAACTGGGAAGACACCGGCGGCGGCTGGAAGCTCGTGCGCGAGCGACGCCTGCAGGGCGACCTAGGCCTGTTCGGCGAGCCTCAGCCAGCGCCCAGCGGCGAACCACATCCCGATGTGCAGTTCGCCACCAAGACGATCCAGTAGTCGTCGAGCTACGACGACGACGACGACGACGACTTCTTCTTGCCCGACGGCTTCTTGGTCGTGCGCGTGGCCTTGACGGCAGCGGCCTTACGCTTGATGCGCGCCTTCAGCTTTGCCTGACGCTTCTTGCGTCCCATCTTCGTCGTGTTGCGGTTGTCGAATCTTCCCATGAGGTTCTCGGGTGGCGGCATACAGCGCTTTTCCGCCGTTGGAAAGCCACAACCCGACAGGCACCACCGCAGCACCCGGCCGCGGAGGCCCTATCGGGCGGGTGAATGTTGGAGGTCAGCCGCTGGAAGCGTCGTCCAGAGCGCGTTCGCGATCCCGGACCTCGAGCCGATAACGACTATTCACGGTCTCGATGTAGAACACGTCGCGTGAAGCGAGGCGCAACACTCGTTTGACCGGCGTCGTCACGTACTCGTGCATGCCGTCGGAGAACTCGATGACTACGACGGAACCCTTTCGCGGGGCTCGCACGAGCCTGCCGGACACAGCCCTCGAGCCGCGGCCGAGCTTTCGTAGTACGACCTGCACAATCATTACTCTAGCAAGCTCCGTCCCAGAGTCCACCGTGCTCGGTAGGAGTCCGCAGGGTTCTTGGGTCGCGGCGCGAACCGCAGGGATCTCGCGTAGCTAGCCGCGACGCCTCGACGGGTTGGGGGTGTCGGCCCATGTGGGATACCGCGGCGGCGACCCGAAGGTGCTCACCCCGGAGCAGTATGCAGACTCGTATGGGGCGGTCCGCCACGGGCATTTTGACCTCGGTCGTCATCGTCAGAAGCTCAGCGTGAAATCCACACGCACGAAGCGACCGCTCAGCGAAAGATCACCCATGTCGAGCGCGGCAGTACGAATCGGGGCGGAGGAGTCTTCGTCGGCTTCGAGCATCAGCTCCGAGCTCGTGACGATGCCGTAGCCACCACCGAGGGCGAGCCAGCCGCGCGCCGTCCTCGAGCCACCACTCTTCTTGCCGAACAGCTCGAGCGCGGCGCCGAGCGTGGCCTCCGCACCGAACACCCACGAGTCCGCCGAGCGCTCCGCGCGTGCGATGTTGTCGCGCAGTGACGCCGTGCTGTGGAGCGCGACGGGTGCGAGGCGTCCGAAACCGTAGATACGCCGCCACAGGTGGTAGCGACCTTCGGCGCCGACCCACAAGCGGTGCACGTCGAGCTCGGTGGTGGCTCCGCGCGCAGTGCTCTGCGTCTGACCGTAGTCCCAGCCGCCGAGCGCAACGAGCGAGAGCGCGCCGTCGGTGAGAAGAACGCTCCCGGCGTGGAGCGAGAACTGGGGCAGAGCCTCGTTCTCCGAAAAGAGTTCGAAGCCCTCGTTATGGACGAAGTTCGTGCGCACGCCGGCGCCGACGAACAGGTGCTGCTGGTGCGTGCCGAGGGTGCCGTCGTCCGGCTCGGGCTGATCGTCGAAATCCGGCGATTCCGCGGGCGTAACCGGCGCAGGCGGAGGAGCGGGCCGCGGGGCCACGAACAGGGGCGCGGGCGGCGGCGCTGCCGGCTCCGTCGAATCGACGGGCGGCGCTGCCCCCGGATCGGTCGCCGGCGCTGCGGCGTCGGCGGGCGCTGCAGCGGGCGGTTCCGCCACGGCGGGCGGCGGCGCTGCGGGAGCCGGTGCCTGAGCGAGCGCCTGACCCGCGGCCAGTGCCAGCGCCAGACCAGTTGCGTGAGCCAAGTGTCTCATTGGATGCCTCCGAGCTCGAAGCCGCTGTAGAAGGCCGAGTGCGCGGTGTCGGGGTCGAGCGCGTCGAACACCGTCGCGCCGAGTCCCTCGCCGTCCAGGTGCAGCGCGATCACGCTGCTGCCCAGGTCGCCGCGCTGGACGTCGAAGACGTCACCGATCGGCCGCTCGGTGGCGAGCGACACCGGGTGAAGGTTGTCGAACGTCACGCGCGCCAGACCCGTGCCTCCGCGCTCGAACGCCCACATGCGCTCGCCGTTCGGCGCCACGCGGAGCTCGAGCGAGCTCAACGTGAGCATGGGGTAGGTCTCGCGCTGGTTGAGATCGAGCACGAAGAACTCGCCGCCCTGATTGCTCTTCAGCACCTTGTAGTGCGCGAACGTCTCGCCCGGCACGTCGTAGACGCTGTTCACCGACACGCCGATGTCCTGGCTTTCCAGGCTGCGATAGGGCTGGCCGCTGGTCTTGCCCAGGGCCCAGAAGCCGACCGCCGTGGCCTGGTTGCTGAACAGGAGCGCGACGTCGCTCTGATCCGGGCGCGCGGCGACGTCCTCGGTCACGAGCTCGAGCCCCGTGTACGAGAAATCCAGATCGACGATCGTGGTCTCCGAGGTGACCGTGTCGACGAGCACGGCCGCGCTGGTGGTGGGCACCACCGCCGCCAGGCGCACGCCCGCGTCGGTGTGCACGAACTCGATGGCGGAGGCCACGCCGCCGACGTCGACCAGGTTGTACGACAGAGAGAACTGCTGAGCGTCGTTCTCGGGCGGGTGCAGCTCGAGCACGCCCACGCTGTTGTCGTCGGTGTAGCGGACCGCGAACTGCGCGTTGTTCTCGTCGTCGCCCGGGTAGTAGACGACGGCGGCCGGCGAGGCGTCGCGCTCGTTCGAGTTCTGCGGCGAGCCGACCGTGATGTCGGAGCGTTCGAGGTTGCCCAGATCGACCAGCGCGAGGTCGTGTTCGCGTTCCACGATCAAGAAGCGCCCGGTAGAGCCGTCGGGCAGGTTGATCTCGCGGGTGAAGCTCAGGCGGCTGGGCTGTCCTCCCTCGCTGCGCAGGGTCTTGGACACCGGCTCCGTGCTGGGGTCGCTGAGGCTGACCAGGATGAGCTCGTTCGGGTTGGTCACCAGGCCGTTGCTGGAGTCGGGGCCGGCGAAGATCACAGCCCATTCGCCCTGCGGATCGATGGCGAGACCGGTCAACGCCTGCTCCAGCGGATCCACGCGCAGCACGCTGGGTACGCCGGCGGCGACGTCGATCACGGTAAAGCGCGCCTCCTGGTCGTCGGGCTCGCGTCGCGGCTGCTCGCCGCGCGAGAGGAGAAAGAGGCGCTTGCCGTCGGGCGCTGCCTGAACCGTGCGCACGTCCTTACCCACCGGCACGTAGCTGGCCTCGAGCTCGAGACCGCGCGGAGCGGTCAGGAAGACGGCTCGATGAAGCCCCTCGTCGACCACGGCGAGCGCGCCCTCGACCTGCGCGGTTCCCCGGTTCTCGAAGCGCGTGTCCCACTGCGCGGAGCGGTCTCCGCAGCCAGCGAGCGCGCCGACCAGCGTCAACAGCAACAAGGATTTAAAGTGTTCTCTCATGATCACTGCCCCGATACCTTCGCCGCGAGCTCGAAGCCCGTCAGCGTGTGCGCGTCGTGCGTCTCCAGATCCACGAAGGTGATGCGCCCTTCGGGGTGGAGCTGCGCCACGAACGCGCGCGATTTACTGGCGACGATCCCGACCGAGACGGGTGGGCTCGACAGCGGCACGAACTCCTCGGCCAGACCGGCGAGCTCGACCACGTACGCGCCGTACCGCTGAGCCAGGTCGTCTCGCGTGGCCAGCACCGCGTGATCGCCGCTGGGCGCGAAGCTCACGAGCCTGGGCGGCGCGTCCGTACCGACGATCTTGACCACGCG
>DATLIL010000870.1:0-1961 GCA_035539475.1 Polyangiaceae bacterium | reverse complement strand
GGACGGGCGATGGTCGGACGATCGAAGATCAGGGCTGATGGTGACGAGCGTGCGGCATTGCGTCTGCTCGCGCGCTCGGGCCACCGCGCCGAGGCAGATCGCGCACGGGCGATCCTGCTGACGTTGGAGGGCCGGGAGGCGGCAGGGATCGCCGCCGCCTTGGGCGTGCATGTCAGCACCGTGCGGGAATGGCGCGGCCTGTTCGCCGAGGGCGGCACCGCCTCCCTCCAGCGCCGCAAGCCACCGGGCCGGCCGAGCCGGATCGGGATCGCAGCGACAGCGCTGGCCGAGGCCATCCTCGACGAGGACGATCGCCACGATGGCGGCTGGACCCTGCCCCGCCTGCGGGCGGAGATCGAGCGTCGTGGGGGACCGGCGATCTCGGACGGCTGGCTCTCGATCCAGCTGCGCCGAAAGGGTTCACATGGCGCCGGCCGCGGCACACGCTGAAAGGCCGTCAGGATACCGAGGCCGTCGCCGCCAGTCACAGCCGGCTCATGGAGCTGAGGCGGCAAGCCGCCGCGGCGATGATCGACCTTCTCTTCCTCGATGAATCGGAGGCGCGCACCCATCCTTACCTGGCGCATTGCTGGGCCAGGCGCGGCGTGGACCTGCGCATCGAGGCACCGGGTCAGGCAAAACGGCGCGCCATGCTGGGCGCCTTCGATCCGATCCGCGTCGAGCTTCTTGTGCATACCAGCGCCAGCAAATGCTCGACCGATTTCATCGACCTGCTCAACGCGCTCGAAGCCAGCTACGGCGGCGCCACGCGAACCCGGCCGCTGGTCGCGGTGATGGACAATGGCCCGATCCACACCAGCAAGCTCACGACCAAGGCGCTCGCCGAGCGGCCGTGGCTCACCGTCGAATGGCTGCCCAAATATGCGCCGGAGCTGAACGAGATCGAACATTCCTGGCGCGACCTCAAACGCCATCACCTCGCCAATCGCACCTTCGTCGACGCCGACGATCTCGACCGCACCATCCACCGTGCGGTCGACCGCCTCAATCGGGAGCGCCAACCTCATCCGTCGGCTTCCTTGCTCAAGGCTGCTTAGTGGCGGTACGATCGATGCGGCCGCCAAGCCCTCTCTGACGGATGCCTGTCGCCGGCTCGGAAGGTGCCATCAGAGCAATCCGTGCTGGTACGAGGGGCAAAAGGCCGGGCGCTCAGGCGGGTGCTGAGCGCAGCCTGACGAGATCGGGCAGGTAAGGCGCCGTGGTCTCGGGCACGCCGAGGCGGTGACCGAGATAGTCCCAGAACGACACCCTCAGCTTGGCGCAGGTCAGCAACAGGCCGAGGAAAGCGTCGCGGCAGGTGCGACCCTGTTCCGAGCGCGTGCCGCCTGAGATCTTGCGCTTGATCACCTGCGGGCGCAGGTCTCGCTCCGAGCCATTGGTGTGCAGGGGTGTCTCGGGGCGATCCAGGACGAGCAAGAGCTCGGCCTTGTTGGCATGCAGCCGGGCGAGCAGGCGGTCGAGCGCGACAAACCCCGTGCGCCGGCGGAAGATCCGGTCGAAGCGCGCCCGCAGTTCGCGTCGTCGCTGTCGATCCGGCGCCTGCCGGAAGGCCTTCAGGTCGGCGTAAAACCACCAGATCAGCGCTCGCACGAACTGCTGGGCGGCGTGCTGCCGGTCGGTGAAGGTGCCGAGCTTGTGTACGAGCCGCTCGGCATGGACCCAGCACAGCGCGTGCCGGTCGAGCGCGAACTGGCCGGCGTCGTCGGAGAGGATCACCGTGTCGGGCAGGAGCCCGTGCGCCTTGATGCTGCCCCAGACGGCACCCTCGGTCGCGATCTTGACCGGATCGGGCGTGATGGTCAGCGCGGTGATGCCGAGCTGGTCGAGATGCCGGAGCCAAGCAGCCTCATCGCGAAAGTGCCGCTCGGGATGCTCCGCCAGGCTGGTGATCACCGGTCCCGCCAGCGCCCGCTGCCGCATGTAGGCGAGCGCCTCGGCGT
>DATLIL010000869.1:0-4697 GCA_035539475.1 Polyangiaceae bacterium | reverse complement strand
GCTTTGGCTGTCGCTCGACCGGCGGCGGCGACGAGAACCGCAAGGTGTGCCTACCCGACGCTGGAGCAGCCGGTGCCGGCGGCGGGCCCGGCGGGCCCCCGAACATGGGCGGCGCAGGCGGCGCAGACGCAGGTGGCGCGGGTGGCGCGGGCGGCGCGAACAGCAGCGGCGCAGGCGGTGCCTCGGCTGGCGCGGGCGGCCAGAGCGGCGGCGGCGCAGGCGGCGCCGGCTAACCGGAAATTCGATTCCGACCGCTGTGCTTGGAGCGGTAGAGCAGCTCGTCGCTGCGCTTGTACAGCGCTTCGCCGCTCTCGCCCGGCGCGAGCTCCGCGACGCCGGCGCTGATGGTCACCGGGATCGCTCGCTCCTCGAAGGTGAAGCGGTGTTGTTCGACCGCCTGGCGCAGGTACTCGCCGAGCCTGAGCGCGGCTGGCAGCGCCACGCCTGGCAAGAGGATGGCGAACTCCTCTCCACCGACGCGGCAGAACGAGCCTGAAGCGCCGACCACACCGCGAGCGAGATCGCTCACGCCGCGCAGGACGGCGTCTCCAGCGGGGTGCCCGAACTGGTCGTTGATCCGCTTGAAGAAATCGATGTCGAACAGCACGAAGGAGAACGGCCCTTCTCCCTGCGTCGAGCGGAGCACCTCAGCGGCGAAGATCTCGTCGAACTTGCGCTTGTTGTAGGCTCCGGTCAGCGCGTCCTCGCTGGCCAGGCTCATGATGTGCTCGAAGTACTCGCGCTCGACCCGGCTCTCCGTGTACTTGATCACGGTCCGGCCGATGCGGATCTGATCGCCGTCGTTGAGCTCGACGGTCTTGACCTTGGTCTCGTTGACGAAGGTGCCGTTGGTGCTGCCCAGGTCCGTGACCACGTAGCGTCCGGCAATGCGCAGCACGTTGGCGTGACGGCGACTGACCTGGTCACTGTTGATGCACAGTCGACAGGTCTCGCTGCGACCGATCTCGGTGTCCTCTTCGCCGAGCTCGCGCCGCTCCCCCAGACCAGGCCCCGAAATGACGATCAGGCAGGGCTTGCCGGCAGCCTTCGGGCGCTCCGAGTGGATCGCGACCGTCGTGCGACGGCCAGGAAAGAGCGAATCCATAGAGGCGTCTGATCGTAGCCAGGGGGGCCAGGGCGTCAACGGCGGAGGGCGGCTTGCTTCCGGCCCCGGAAAGTTCCATACGTGTGCCGCCATGGCCGAGCTCGTCGTTTCAGGCGCGTACACTGCGCTCGTTACCCCATTTACAGCCGACGGATCCGCCGTCGATTGGGCCGCCTACGACAAGCTGCTCGAGCACCAGCTTGACGGCCGAATCAGCGGCCTCGTGCCGTGCGGTACGACCGGCGAAGCGCCTACATTGAGCGAGAGCGAGCACCACGAGGTCGTGGCACGCACCGTGCGTATCGCGCGCGGACGGGCGCAAGTGGTGGTCGGCACCGGCTCCAACAACACCAAGAAGACCATCGAGCTGTCCCGCGCTGCCTTCGAGGCCGGCGCCGACGCCGTGATGGTGGTGATGCCCTACTACAACAAGCCCAGTCAGGACGGCTTGTTCAACCACGTCAAGCTCGTGGCCCAGGGCGTGTCCGGCTCGGTCATCCTCTACAACATCCCGGGTCGTAGCTCGGTCGACCTCCGCGTCGACACGTTGCTGCGCATCCTCGACGCCTGCCCCAACGTGATCGGGCTCAAGGACGCGAGCGGCAACGTGCTCTACTGCCAGGAGCTCGTGAGCCGCACCGGCTCCCGCTGCAGCGTTCTCTCCGGCGACGACGCGCTGACCTTGCCGATGATGAGCGTGGGCGCCACGGGCGTGATCAGCGTGACCAGCAACCTCTTTCCGCGCGCGGTCTCCGAGCTCGTCGACGACGCCCTGGCGGGCCGTCTCGAGCTCGCGCGGCGCAAGCAGCTCGCGCTCTACCCGGTGCACCGGGCCATGTTCTACGAGCCGAACCCCGCGCCGATCAAGGCCGCGCTGGCGCAGAAGGGCATGATGAGCGACGCGGTGCGGCCGCCCCTGGTCGCCGCCAGCGCCGCCTGCAAGCAAGAGCTCACCGCCGCGCTGTCGGCCTTCGAGGCAACGTGAAGCTCGCCATCACGGGCGCGACCGGGCGCATGGGGCTCGCGGTGATCCGGCTGGCTCACGCCGCCGGCGACGTGCAGATCGTGGGCGGCACCTGCGGCCCCAACGATCCTGGCAACGGCCGTGACCTCGGCGAGCTGGCAGGCGTCGGCAGCCTGGGCGTCGTGGCAGGGCCGGACATCAGCTCGGCGTTGCTCGGCGCGGAGGTCGTCATCGATTTCTCCGTCGCCTCGCTGGTGCAGGAGCTGGCGACGCTCTGCGCGCGGCAGAAGATCGCGCTGGTCAGCGGTACGACCAACCTCGACGCCACTGCGGTGAAAGCGCTCGATCGCGCCGCCGACGTGGTGCCGGTGCTGTGGGCGCCGAACATGAGCCTGGGCGTACAGGTCCTGGCCGAGCTCGTGCAGCACGCCGTGCGCCGGTTGGGCCCGGACTTCGACGTGGAAATCGCGGAGATTCACCACCGCAAGAAGGTCGACTCCCCGAGCGGGACCGCCAAGCGCCTGGCCGAGGCGGCCAAGAGCGCGCGCGCGGAGCTCGACGAGGTGCACAGCCGCGCCGGCGACGTGGGCCCCCGGAGCAGCCAGGAGATCGGCGTCTTTGGGTTGCGCGGCGGCGACGTGATCGGCGACCACACCGTCTTCTTGTTCGGCAACGGCGAGCGCATCGAGCTCACCCACCGCGCCTCGCAGCGAGATCTCTTCGCCAACGGAGCGCTGCGCGCCGCGCGCTACCTGGTGGGCAAGCCCAGCGGCCGCTACACCATCGCCGACGTCCTGGGCTAGGGCACGCGCCGGAGCGTATAGCCCAGGGTCCCGCCCTCGGTGCTGCCACTGAAGCTCAGCGTGTCGCCGTTCACGCAATACGGCAAGACGGTGCCGTCCTCGTCGATGAGGTTGTTGCCGCTCGCCGTCCAGGTACCCGTGCCACCGGCCATGCTCTGAAACGTCGAAGGGCAAACGCAGGCGCTCCCGCTCAGTGTGCAGCTCACGCTGGTCACACCCTCGGCCTGGCCGGCGCCTGTCGCGATCGAGTCGCAGGCGGCCTGGTCGATGGTCACCGCTTGTCCTGTTTGCTCCGAGAGGCATTGTTCCGTGAAGCGGAGCGTCGCCTGCATGGTCAGGTTGATCGTCGAGATCACCTGACCGTCCGCAGTGAACTCGAATTGCCCGGTCGCCTCGACTGGTCCGTACGTGGTGCCCGCCGCGCACCCGGTCTGGCCCGTGGTGGCAACGCTGGCGCAGGAATCGACGATCTCCCAGACGCCTACCGGGTCACCGCCGCAACCCTGCACGGCGCTGCAGCTGCCCCCGCTCTTGCTGTCGTCGTCATCGTCGTCCGAACTACCAAAGCAACCAGCGAGCGACACCGCCCCGACCAAGAAGAAACCAAATCTCGAAACCGCGCCCATAAGTGACCTCCTCCAGTCGCGAATCCTACATCCTGGCCCCGCGAAAGGACACAAGGCTGCTTTAACTCGCCGCCCTGGCCCGAATCCCGCGCGCAACGGCCCGGAGCCCGAAGCCGAATTGGCCTGTCGCGCGCGCCGCCGACATCACCGCACACGTCTCTCATTTTTCGATGCGCCTGTTCACCCGAACCAGGAGTACTCTCACGGTAGAGCTCCCATGCAAGCCGTCGACAGCGTGCGCACGCGAGATCGGTCCGGTCAGATGATCGCCGGTCGCTACCGGCTCGACGCGCAGATCAACCGTGGCGGCCAGGGCGTGATTTACCGCGCCACCGACACGAAGGACAACGACCAGGTCGCGGTCAAGATCCTGAGCGATTCCTACGCCGACGCGCCCGAGTGGCGCGAGCGCATGTTGCGCGAAGCCCAGGCCATGACGGTGCTGCAAGGTACCTGGGCCGTGCGTGTCTTCGATCAACAGTGGAGCGATGACGGCCTGCTCTGCCTGATCATGGAGCTTCTGGTCGGCTCCGACTTCGAGGACTACCTGCGCGCGATCGAGGGTCGCGGGCAAAAGCTCTCGATTCGCCAGCTGGCGAGCATCATGGACCCGGTGGCGCAGACGCTCGAGGTCGCGCACAACGCCGGCATCCTGCACCGCGATCTGAAGCCCGGAAACATCTTCGTGCTGAACGACGGTTCGGTGCGCCTGCTGGATTTCGGCTTCGCCAAGTTCATGCGCATGCGCGCGATGACGCAGGTCGGCTTCGTCGCCGGCTCGCCGAGCTACATTGCGCCCGAAGCCTGGAAGGGCGATCCCTCGCTGCTCGATCACCGCATCGACGTCTACGGTCTGGCCGCCGTCATCTTCCGCGCCCTGAGCGGCAAGCCCCCGTTCCTCGCCGGCGAGCTGCTCGAGTTGCTCAAGCTCGCCACCACCGGCAAGCGCCCCAGCCTGCACGCCCTCCGCCCTGATCTCCCCAAAGAAGTCGACGAGTGGGTGGAGCAAGCCCTCGCCATCGAACCCTCAGATCGCTTCCTCCGCGTGCGCGGCATGTGGATGGCTCTCAGGCAACTAGGCTGGAAGTAGCCGCTCCGCGGGCCTGCTCGGCGGGCTTCGCCCGCCTGTATTTTTTGTTTTGCGGAGTGGCTCCGCATGGCGCCTCGCCTTCCGGGTGTTCTGCTGGCAAGCCGCGCCT
>DATLIL010000868.1:0-3422 GCA_035539475.1 Polyangiaceae bacterium | reverse complement strand
CATCCAGGCAGCAGCGCCACCTGCCCCGAGCAACAACACGCCGACCACTGCCACGCCGATCCAGAGGCCGCCCCGCTTGCGTGTCGGTGGCGATTGCGAGGCCACAGCCGGCTGCGGCGGCCCGTAGCTCGGAGGCACGTTGGCGCTCGGCGGCGCAGCGTAGCTCGGCGGAGCGGCCGCACTGAGCGGAGCCGGCGAGCTCATCGGCGCGGTCGTGCTGGGCGGGCCAGCGAAGTTCTCCACGTACGTCTGGCTGGACGGCGGTCCCAGGGGCTGCGTCCGCTCGTGGATCGGTGCAGGCGCAGCAGGTTGGTACGCCGCGAGCGGCACGGTGACGTGCTGCCGTTGCGACGGCACCATGCGATCGGTGCGGGTCGCTTCTTCGCGCGCGCTGAAGCGGGCCGAGGCGAACGGAGGCGCCTCGCCTCGCCGCACGGCCTGCACGTCGGAGAGCATGGTGCGAGCGTCCGGGTAGCGGGCGTCGCGCGAGAAGGCGAGCGCCAGATCCACGACCGCGCAGACCCCATCGGGGACGTCTGGCATCACGCTCTTGAGTGGCACTGCAGGCTTCGAGGCCATGGCCATCAGTAGCTCGGCCTCGCTGTCGGCTTCGTGCACTCGCCTTCCGGCCAGAATGCGGAACATGGTCGCGCCGAGCGCGAAGAGATCGACACGTCCGTCGATCTCCGCCCGGCGTCCCAGCGCCTGCTCGGGCGGCATGTACGGCAGCGTGCCGACGGCCAACCCGGTGCGCGTCATCTGCTCGGTGGGAACGCCGTCGCGCAGGCGCGCCAGGCCGAAGTCGAGGATCTTGATCCGATCGTCGTTGGTGACGAACAGGTTGTCGGGCTTGAGATCGCGGTGAACGATGCCCTTGTCGTGGGCAATGGCGAGCACTTCGAGGATCTGCTCGCAGTAGTCGAGTAGCTCCCCCAGCGGCAGCTTGCCGTGACGCTTGACGCGCATCGCCAGCGTCTCGCCGAGCAAGAGCTCCATCGCCAGGTACACTTCGCTGCTGCCGTCGCCGTGCTCGAGCGCGCGCACGACGCCCGGGTGGTCGATGCTGTTGGCGACGTAACCCTCACGCAGGAAGCGCTCGCGCACGTCCCGGCGCACGGCCATGTCGGGGTGCAGGAGCTTGAGCGCGGCCACCTCCTCGAAGGGTCCGCGAGCCGCATAGACCGCGGCCATGCCTCCCACACCGAGCACGCGCTCGAGGGTCCAGCGGCCACCGACCACCTGGCCGATGCGCTGGGCTGCCAGCTCTTCCTCGCTGTCCACCTGAAATGCCTATGCCGAGGCTTTTGTGTCCTCGGCTTCGTCATTTAGCACCCGCTTGCTACGCGCCGCTAGGGTCGGTTGCTTCCCGCGAAACTAGGCTTTGAGATCGATCTGCTGCGCTTTCGCGGCGTGGGCGCCGAGGAAGGCGCTGGCGACGCCCTCGAAGCTCTTGGGCAGGTCGGTCACGAGGAGCTCCAGTCGCTCCTCTGGCGTCACCGTCGCGGGCGGAATGCGCTCTTGCTCGATGGCGTCGCGCACGGCTCGGGCGGTGGCCTCGGCGCTGTCTACCACCGGGATGTGTCTGCCCGCGAGCTCGGCAGCGACCTCGGCGATGACCGACTTGAGCAGCGGGTAGTGCGTGCAGCCGAGCACGATCACCCCTGCGCCACCAGCGATGAGCGGCTCGACGTAGCGCCTCACGGCCAGGCGCGGCACCTCGCCTTCGGTCCAGCCCTCCTCGACCAGAGGCACGAGCAGCGGCGCAGCGTTGGCGACCACCTCGACGCGCGTCGATACCTGCGACACCGCGCGGGGATAGGCCCCCGAATTGATGGTGCCGACCGTCCCGAGCACGCCCACCTTGAGCGGCAACGAATGTGCGGTCGGACCCAGACCGTCGAGCGTTCGCACGGCCGTCTCGGCGCCGGGGCGAACGACGCCGAGGACGGGCAGGTCGAGCTCGGCTTGCAAGAGCTCGAGCGCCACGGCGCTGACGGTATTGCAGGCGATGACCAGCGCCTTCACGCCGCGCTCGATCAGCACGTTGGCGCAGCCTCGCGCGTAGCGGATCACCGTCTCGGCCGAGCGCGTGCCGTAAGGCACACGCGCGGTGTCGCCCAGATACACGATGCGTTCGTGAGGCAGCGTCTGCAGGATGGCGCGCGCCACCGTCAGCCCGCCGAGGCCAGAGTCGAAGACGCCGAGCGGCGCGCTCCCACTCGGCAACGTCAGACGTCCTCGATGCGCAGCAGGCGCGGCGGGCGCTTCATGAAGCCCTTTCCGCCGATCGCTTGCAGCGCGCTCCGCACCGCTCCCTCTTTGCTCTGGTGCGTGATGATGCAAACCGGCACGGCCTCGCCAGCGCTCTGCGCGCGACCTTCTTGCACCATCTGCTCGATGCTGATGCCCTCTGCGCCCAGCGCCGAGGCGATCGAGCCGACCACGCCGGGGGCGTCGCCCACGTCGAAGCGCAAGTAGTACCGCGTCTCGATCTCGGACGCCGGCAGGATTGCGCGCTCCGACATCTGGATCGAGCGAGTCGCCAGGCCTTGCGCTCCGTCCAGGCGCGAGCGAGCCACGTCCACGATGTCGGCCACGACGCTGACCGCCGTCGGCATGTCGCCCGCGCCGCGACCCACCAAAAGGCAAGGGCCGAGCGCGCGCCCGGTGATGAAGATGCCGTTCAGCACGCCGTCCACGTGGGCCAGCACGCTGCTCTTCTTGACCAGCGCCGGGTGCACGCGGAGCTCGAGAAACTGGCCGCGATCGTGGCCGATGCCCAGGTGCTTGAGCGTGTAGCCGAAGCGGTCGGCGAAGCGAAAATCGATCTCGTCGATGCTGCGGATGCCCTCGACCAGCACGTTCTGCGGCTTCACCTTGGCGGCGAAGGCCAGCATGCTGGTCACCATCAGCTTCTGCGCCGCGTCGTGGCCGTCGACGTCGAGCGTCGGATCGGCCTCCGCGTAGCCGAGCTCCTGAGCCTCGGCCAGCGCCGTCGAGAAGCCGAGGCCGGCGTCGCGCATGCGCGTGAGGATGTAGTTGCAGGTGCCGTTCAGGATCGCGTGCAGGCTGGCGACCTTGTCGCTCGCCAGCGCCTCGCGCAGCGTGCGGATGACCGGGATGCCGCCGCCGACGCTGGCCTCGAACGCGAGATCAACGCGCTTTTCGACGGCGTTCTGCAGGAGCTCGTGCCCGTGTTTGGCGATCAGGAACTTGTTGGCGCTGACCACGCCCTTGCCCGCCGCGATCGCGCGACCGATCAGCGTGCGCGCCGGCTCCTCGCCGCCCATCACCTCGACCACCAGGTCGACGTTGGGATCGCCGAACACGACCTCGGGGTCGGTCGTCAGCCACTCCGGCTTGCACTCGGGGACGCGCTCCTTGCCGGGATCGCGCACCAGAACACTCGACACCTCGATGCG
>DATLIL010000867.1:0-5755 GCA_035539475.1 Polyangiaceae bacterium | reverse complement strand
CTGCCCAACGCCGGCGGCACGCTGATCATGATGGGCTCGGTGCAGTCGCAGGGCGTCACTGGCGGCAACGGCGGCGTGTGGACGGGCACGGCCACGATCAAGCTCACCGGCCCGGTGTACGTCGTCTGATGGACCGCGCCGAACTCCGCGCGGCCGTGCTGGCCGCAAGCAATCCGGCGCCCGTGTCCCGGGATGTTCCCGGCCTGGGCAAGGTCTTCGTCATCGTGCAGACGGCATACACGGCCGACATCGCCCGGGAGAAGCTGCAGAAGCACCAGAAGGACGACCGGTTCAACACCGGGCGAACGCTGGCGACGATCCTCTGCGATGCCGATGGCGAACCGCTCTTCGATGTCGCGGACCTCGAGGATGTGGCGGCACTGACGAAGCTTCGTTCGTCTGCCATCTCCGCGATCCTCGCCGCGGCCAACGAGGTGAACTCGGTCGATGTTCCCGAGGGATCAGAGCCGGGAAAAGCCTAGACCCGCGCCGCGGTTACCTGTTCGACCTGGCCGAGGCCCTCGGCATGACGGTCGATCAGCTGCACCGCACGCTGCCGGAGCGGGAGCTGATGGAGTGGCGGTTGCGGGGCAAGCCGTTGTGGACGCGGCGCCTCGAGGTGCTGCTGGCCCAGGTCGCGATGTTCATCGCGCGCAGTACCGGCAACAGCGATTTTGAACTCGAGGACGCGGACCTCTTCGGTCGACGCGAGCCTGAGGTCATCCCGGACGCACAGACCGCGGCCGTGGCCATCGACGCCATGGCGGGCGGCGCCGGCTTCGTGATGGTGGGCAAGGGAACTCAACCCCAAGAACCCGAGGATGAAGACTGAATGGCAACCGGAAAGATCGCCAATCTGAGCGTGGGGGTCGGCGTCGATGCCGCCGAGTTCACGAACGGCCTCAGCAAGGCCGAGGTCCAGGCGAAGGCGTGGGTCGATCGGATGACGAAGCAGGCGACGGTGGCCGGCGCGGCCATCGGTGTCGCACTGGCTGCTGGTGTGGGCGAGTTCGTGTCACGCCTCAACGAGTCCGCGGATGCGATCGATGCGTTCAACGACCTGCGCGATGCGACAAGCGCGAGCATCGAGAACATCAGCGCTCTCGACGACGTTGCTCGACGTACCGGCGCCAGCTTCAGTACGGTCGAGAGCATTCTCATCAAGTTCAACAAGGTGCTGGGCGAGGCCGGCGACAACTCCGCCGGCGACGCCATCAAGGCCCTCGGCCTGAACGTCGAGGAGTTGAAGCGCCAGGACCCGGCCGAGGCCCTGCGGCAAACGGCCGTCGCGCTCAAGGGCTTCGCGGACGAAGCCACGAAGTCTCGGTACATCCAGGAGCTGTTCGGCAAGTCGGTGAAGGAAGCGGCGCCGTACCTCAACGACCTGGCGGAACAGACCGCCCTGGTTGCGAAGACCACGGCCGCCGACGCGCAGGCAGCCGAGGACTACAACAAGGCGCTGTTCCGGTTCAAAGCCGCCGCGACCGACTTCGAGCGCTCCGTTACGTCGGCTGTGCTGCCGTCGCTGAACGAGGCGATCTCCCGGTTCAACGACGCGCGAGAGGCCTACGGCAGCTTCTGGGAAGCCTACAAGGACCAGGTCCTGCGGGGCAGCGACAACCCGTTCAGCTCGACGACGGAGCGGATCAGCGAGACGCGCGAGGAGCTCGCGAAACTGCAGAAGGAGCTGCAGGCGACCGGCAGCTCCGGGATGAGCGCCGACGGTGTCACCACGAACCGCCAGCGCAGCGCGGCCCTGCAGGAAGAGATCGATCTCCTGCAGAAGCGGGAGCGGCTGTACCTCGCCCGCCAACAGCGCGAGCTGCCGCAGGCCTCCTACAGCAACGAAGGGCGTGTCCAGACGTCTGCGCAGCCGGTACTGCCGGACCTCGAGGTGCTCGAGAAGCAGCGCAAGGAGCGGGAGAAGGCCGAGAAGGAAGCGGCCGCAGCTCGCGAGAAGGCGGCGAGCGAGGCCGCTGCTGCGGTGGCCCGAGCGCAGGAGGGGGCCCGCCGCTACATCGATCACCTCGACAAGCAGATCGCGAAGGTGCGCGAGCTGACGGCCGAGGAGCGGGTCGTCGACGACATCCTGAAGGGGCGCGTCAAGTTCAACGATGCCGCGCAGGCTGGGCGCGCGCTCGACATGGCGGAGCAGATCGACCAGGCGAAGCGCCTGGCCGAGCAGTACGACTTCGAAGGCGAGGGATTGCGGATGCTCGACGAGCAGCGCAAGGCGTCGTTCGAAGAAGCCGCGCGCCTGTACGAGGACACGCGCACGCCGCTGGAGCGCTACCGCGCCGAACTCGCCCGCCTGGTGCAGCTGCAGACCGAGGCTCCCGTCAGCGCCGACACGATGAGCCGCGCGGTGGAGGCGGCGTCGCAACGCTACCAGGCTGCGCTGGAGCAAGCGAACAAGGCGAACGACGCGATGTCGGAGTTCGCGAAGCAGGCCGAACGCAACATTCAGGACGCGCTGGGACAGACCCTCGAGGACTCATTGTCGGGTCGCTTCGAGAACATCGGCCAGATGTGGCTGCAGCTGCTGCAGCGAATGGCTGCTCAAGCGTTCGCAGCTCGGCTGAACGATGCCCTCTTCGGCAACGGCAGCAACGTCGGTTCGATCATCAAGGGCATCTTCGGGACGGCGTCGTCGACGGGTATGACGTATGGAAGCGGCGACGTCTACGCCGGCATCGATGGGACGGACTTCCTCGGCTCATTCGCAAACGGCCTGGATCGGGTGCCGCGGGACGGGCTGGCAATGATTCACAAGGACGAGCGCATCGTACCGGCCAAGTACAACCCGGCGAACGGAGGGCAGGGCGGCGGCACCCACTTCGACTTCAGCGGCGCGAGCTACTCGTTCGGCGCCGGCGTGGACGCCGCTCGCGTGCGCGCGGAAGTGGAGGCTGGCAACGCCCGCCTCGAGGCGAAGATCCGCCGTTCCGAATCGCAGCGGAGGGCGTACGCATGACGACCTTCGCATGGCCTGCGAACTGGGGTGTCAGCGCATTCTCGATGCGGGTAAAGCCCAACACGCGCACCTTCATCGGCCCCTACACCTCCACGGTCCAGACGCTCGACCTCACGGGGGAGAAGTGGGTGGCATCGATCGAGACAACCCCGGGCATTGATCCCGACGTGGCAGGCGCCCAAGAGGCGTTCTTCGACCGACTGCGCGGCCCCGTTCACCGCATCGCACTGTGGAACCTGAAGCGTCCTGTACCGCGTGGAACGTTGCGCGATGGCGTATCGATTTCGGTGGTGAACACGGCTCTCTCTCCGCTGACCGTGGTCAACGGATCGGGCGCGCCACTCACCGTGATCGGCGGCACGCCGATGCTCTCGGCGTCTGTTGCTCGCGGCGCGAGCCTTCTGCCGGTCAGTCACGTTCCCGGCCGCACGGTCAACGCTGGCGACATGGTCGGCGTGGGCATCGGCGGGCAGTTGGTGCGGGCGATGGCCAACGCCGTCTTCGACGGTGCGGGCAACGCCACGATCGAGGTCAACCCTCGCATGCGAAACGACGTCCCGGTCGGCACGGTGCTGGTCTGGGACAAGCCGACGGCGAACTTCATGCTCCAGTCCGATGGCGTGCCGGTGGTTCACCGACCTGGCATGCGCGAGGGTTCGAGCGTCGAGTTGATGGAAGCACCTTGAAGGAAATCTGAGATGGCACGAATCCCACTCGGGAGTTTGACGACCACGCTGAACACGGGGACCCACCTGGACCCGATGTTCGTCGAGCTCTATCAGTTGCGTGACGCGACGCAAGTGAACGGCACCAACGTCGGCTTCGGCGTAGCTCCGACTCCGTACGGCGCAGGCGTCAACCAGCTCGCGGTCGGGGGCTCGGTGCAACCCGTCATCGACCTGTTCATCGGTTCCACGCGCAACGCGCTGTATTCCGTCAATGCCTCCACGATGTACTTTGGGACCGTGGTGAACAAGCCGATCAAGATCTGGACGAACAGCATTGAACGCATGCACCTCGCGGAGTACGGGCCCAGCCTCGGCCTCGGCGGCACCCCGAACAGCTACGGTTCGAGCGACGCGGGCTTCACGATCAACGGCTCGGCAACTTCCAGCCTGGACTTCAACATTGGCGGAACGATCATCTCCACGATCCGACAGAGCGGCGCGGGCTCGCTGCTCTTGGGCACGACCGCGGCGCGGAACATCGACTTCATAATCGACTCTGCCGTTCGCCTCCAGCTGCAAGGCGCTTCGCTCATCCCTGGGTCGGACAACTCGACCACCCTGGGCTCTGCATCGCGTCGCTGGTCCACCGTTTACGCCGGAACGGGCACGATCAATACGTCTGACGCTCGCGAAAAAACGGCGGTGAGCGCCTTGTTCGCGAGCGAAATCGCGGCAGCGAAAGCGCTCGCCAAAGAGATCGGAACCTATCGCTTCCTGCAGGCCGTGGCTGAAAAAGGGGACGGCGCAAGGTTGCACATCGGCATGACGGTGCAGAAGGCGATCTCGATCATGGAGTCGAATGGTCTGGATCCCATGCGCTACGGCTTCATCTGCTACGACGAGTGGGAGGAAGTGCGGACGCCTGCACAAGTCGAGATCCGCGAGGAACCCACCGGCCTGGTCGACTCCGAGGGCGCACCGATCATGCGCCAGATCGAAGTGGAGATCGCTCCGGAGAAGGTGAACCCAGCCGGAAGCCGCTTCGCTTTCCGCCCCGACGAGTTCTTGATGTTCCTGGCGCGTGGCTTCGACGCACGCCTCCGGGCGCTCGAGCCGGCCTGACATGCGCACCATCACGCCAGCAGCGCGAGAGGCGCTGAACGGAGCCGTGGTCGGCATGGTCTTGCTGGTCGAGATGTACCTCACGCAGACGCTGCGCCTGACCTCTGCATCTATGCCCCTTTCGTGGGGCGGCAACGACTACCTCGGGGTTGGCACGCTGGGTGGCGTGGAGGAGGTCGAGGACAGCCCGGGGGAGTACAAGAACCTCGTGTTCACCTTGAGCGGCGTGGCGATCGACATGCTCAGTTTGGCGATGCAGGAGAACATCCGAGGGAAGCGAGTTGTCGTGCGCATGGCGACGCTCGATGCAGCGACGCTCGCCGTGCTCGATGCGCCGATCATCTGGACTGGCACGCTGGACCAGATGCCAGTCAACATCGGCACGGAGACGGCGACCGTCAACGTCACGGCTGAGCACCGAGGCGTGACGTTCGGCCGCCCGAAGCCGCTGAACTACACCGACGAGGACCAGCGACGGCTCTATCCGGGAGACACGTCGCTGAGATTCATCCAGAGCCAGTCCACCCACGAGGACGTCTGGCCGGCAGCGAGCTACTTCCGCAAATGAGCGAGCGATTTCTTGATTGGCAGCTCCGGTTGGAGGCCTGCCTGGCGGAGCGCTGGAGCCGTGCGTTTGCTTGGGCCCAGCAGGACTGCGCGCTCTTCGCTGCCGACTGCGTGCTGGCCTGTACCGGGATCGATCCGGCGATGGATGTGCGCGGCCGCTACTGGGACGCACGATCTGCGCAACGGCTCATCCAGCGCCTTGGCGGCCTCGCCGCGATCTGCGACGCCCGACTCGGGCCACGGATCACCCCCACGCTGGCTCAGCCCGGTGATGTCGGGCTTCTCTCTAACGATGGACATACCTGCCTGGGCGTCTGCTCCGGTGCGGGCTGGTTGGGACCGGGCGCGCTTGGGGTGGCGGTGCTCCCGGGGGATGCGGCATGCCTGGCCTGGCGACTCACCACGGAGGTTGCATGCCACAGGT
>DATLIL010000866.1:0-7692 GCA_035539475.1 Polyangiaceae bacterium | reverse complement strand
CTCCTGCATGCTGCCCGAGGGCGTGAAGATGGTCATGCCGGGTGACAACATCACCATGGAGATCGAGCTCATCACCACCGTCGCTCTCGAAGAGCAGATGCGCTTCGCCATCCGCGAAGGCGGCAAGACCGTCGGCGCCGGCGTGGTGACCAAGATCCTCGAGTAATTGACCGTGCTCTGGGCGGCGTGGTCGACGCTGCGCCGCCCGAGCAGCTCTTAGAAGTTCACAGGAAGGCTCCCGATGCCCGACGCCACCAAGATTCGAATTCGCCTGAAGGCTTTTGATCATCAACTCCTCGACAAATCCACGACCGATATCGTGGAAACGGCGCGGCGCACGGGCGCTCGTGTGGCGGGTCCGATCCCGCTGCCGACGTCGATTCGCAAGTACACCGTGCTGCGCGGACCTCACGTCGACAAGAAGTCGCGCGAGCAGTTCGAGGTGCGCACCCACAAGCGCCTGATCGACATTCTGGAGCCGACCCCCCAGACGCTGGACGCGCTGATGAAGCTCGACCTCTCGGCTGGCGTGGACGTCGAAATCAAGAGCTGACGAGGAACCATGGCTAAAGTCGACGTTTACAACCTCAAGCGGGAGAAGGTCGCCGAGCTCGAGCTCGCCGACGAGGTCTTCGCTACCGGGGTCAAAGAGCACCTCTTCCAGGAGGTCGTCACGGCGCAGCTCGCCTCGCGCCGCGCCGGCACCCACGCTGCCAAGGAGCGCTCCGCCGTCTCCGGCTCGAGCAAGAAGATCTTCAAGCAGAAGGGCACCGGCCGCGCTCGTCATGGCTCGATCCGCGCGCCCATCTTCGTCGGCGGCGGACGGGCCCACCCGCCCAAGCCGCAGGACTTCGGCTACCGCCCGCCGCGCCGCGTGCGCGTGGGCGCGCTGAAGAGCGCCCTCAGCCTGATCCTCAAGGAGGGTCGCCTTACCGTGGTCGACGACATCGACATCGGTGAGATCAAGACCAAGAAGCTCGCCGGCGTGCTCGACGCGCTCAAGGTCGGTCGCAAGACCCTGGTGGTCGACGACAAGTCGAACGAGAACCTCAGGCTCTCGATCCGCAACATGGAAAACAACGCCTACCTGCCTCCGGAAGGCGTCAACGTCTATGACCTGCTCCGCCACGACCACCTGGTCGTGTCCAAGAGCGCGGCCAAGGCCCTGGAGGCTCGCTGCCTGGAGCGCAAAGAATGACTCCCGCCGACATCATCAAGCGTCCGATCGCGCTGACCGAGAAGGCCGCGCGACTCAAGGAACAGAACAAGGTCGTGTTCGAGGTCGCCCTCGGCGCGAACAAGATCCAGATCAAGCACGCCGTCGAGGCGCTGTTCAACGTCAAGGTCACCGACGTGAACACGCTGGTGCAGCGCGGCAAGCCGAAGCGCCTGGGGCGCCAAGAGCTCAAGCGCCCGAACTGGAAGAAGGCGGTCGTTACCCTGCAAGAGGGCGACGACATCCAGTTCTTCGACGAATCGAAGGAGTGAGCGATGGCCATCAAAGCAACCAAGCCGACCTCTGCCGGACGCCGCTTCTACACGGTCAGCGACTTCGCCGAGATCACGACCGACGAGCCGCTGAAGAAGCTGCTCGAGGCCAAGCCGTCCACCGGCGGCCGCAACCACTACGGCCGCATCACCAGCCGCTTCCGCGGCGGCGGTCACAAGCAGAAGTACCGCCTGATCGACTTCCGCCGTAACAAGATCGGCGTGCCCGCGAAGGTGGCTGAGATCGAATACGATCCCAACCGCAGCGCGCGTATCGCCCTCTTGCACTACGCGGACGGCGAGAAGAGCTACATCCTCGCGCCGGACGGTCTGCGCCAGGGTGATCAGATCATCTCCAGCAAGAACGCCGACATCCGCCCCGGCAACAGCCTGCCGCTCAGCGACATCCCCGCCGGAACGATGATCCACAACGTGGAGATGCGTCGCGGTAAGGGTGGCCAGCTGGTGCGTTCGGCCGGCGTGGCCGCTCAGCTGATGGCCAAGGACAACGACTACGCGCAGATCAAGCTGCCCAGCGGCGAGGTTCGCAAGATCCACGTGCTGTGCCGCGCCACGGTCGGGCAGGTCTCGAACATCGAGCACCAGAACATCAGCCTGGGCAAGGCGGGCCGCAAGCGCTGGCTCGGCAAGCGTCCGCACAACCGCGGCGTGACGATGAACCCCGTCGATCATCCGATGGGTGGTGGTGAAGGCCGCACCAGCGGTGGTCGTCACCCGTGCTCACCCTGGGGCCAGTTGGCCAAGGGCCTCAAGACGCGCAACAACAAGCGCACCGATGGAATGATCATCAAGCACCGTAAGGCGAAGGGCTAAGCTCATGGCGCGCAGTATCAAGAAAGGGCCGTTCATCGACGGCCACCTGCTCAAGAAGATCGAAGACACGGCCGCGCAGGGCTCGAAGAAGGTCATCAAGACCTGGTCGCGCCGCTCGACCATCATCCCCGAGGCGGTCGGCATGACCTTCGCGGTGCACAACGGCCGCAAGTTCGTGCCGGTGTTCGTCACGGAGAACATGGTGGGTCACAAGCTCGGCGAGTTTGCGCCGACCAGGACCTTCCACGGTCACGCCGGCGATAAGAAGGCTGGTCCGCCCGGTGCCAGCAAGCCGCCGCCCAAGCCCGCCGCTCCGGCTGGCAAGCGCTGAGCTCGGGCTCGGTCGCAAAGCAGCGAGAGGCTCTGGACACCCTGAAGGGTGTTCGGAGCCTTTTGCTTTGTGGTCTGCGCGCACCCGCTCGCACCTCTGTCGCCAAGTCCTGAATTGCGCCGAGATTCGCTGGTGCGTGCACCTGCCACACCTGGAATCGGCAACTGCATTGAGAAGAAGGGGTAATCATCGGGAAACCATCGGCCGTTAGCCTGATGCTAGCCATGGGACCGATTTCGTCTCGCGCCGCGGCGCTGCTGGGTGTCTTCGCCGTCGCTTGCGCGACCCAGCTGGACGAGTCCGGCACTGCCACCCAGCTCGAGGAGACGGGCGGCTCTGGCGGCTCCGGTGGCAGCTCGTCGGGCAGCACCGGCAAGGGTGGCAGCCCACCGACGAGCAAGGGCGGCGCGAGCGGTTCGACGAGCAGTGGAGGCACGAGCGGCTCGACGAGCAGTGGCGGTTCGTCCGCGGGCACGAGCTCGACGGCGGGCACGTCCTCCACGTCCGGCACTGGCGGCACGGACAGCGGCGGTACCGACAGCGGCGGCAGCAGCGGCAGCAACAGCTCCGGTACTGGCGGCAGCGGCGGCAGCAGCGGCAGCGGCACGAGCGGTACCAGCGGTACTGGCGGCAGCGGCGGCGGCGGAGAGCCCGGCGACTGCTCTGGGCTCCCGACGTGGATGATCATGGCCTACTCGGGCGGCACCCAGGTCCAGAACGGCGGCAACATCTACGAGTGCAAGATGGGCGCCGAGGCAGGCTGGTGCGGTCAGTCGGCAGCCTACGAGCCCGGCGTGGGTTTCGCCTGGGACGACGCCTGGAATCTCATCGGTCCGTGCGAGTGACGCTCTAGAGCTCGCGCAGGATCCCGAGCTCGGGATCGACGGGCGCCGTCTTCAGCTCTCCTATCGCTCGCCCCAGGATCTCGCGCGTGGGGCCGAGCTCTGCGCCGTTGGTGCGCACGGTGAGCGCGCGGCAGAGCACCGTCGGCGCCTCGCTGCCGAAGCGCGCGCGAAAGCGAGCCGGCCAGGCGCGCTGCACGTCGCGCAGCCTAGCGGCGAGATTGCGGCTCGCCGGCGCGCCGACGATGAGGAACTCGTCGCCGCCGTCGCGCACGATGCGAGCCTCGGCGAGCTCGCGCAGCGCCGCGGCGAATTCCGCCAGGACCTCGTCTCCGAGCTGTTGCCCCGAGCGGTTGTTGAACTCGCGAAATCCGATCAGGTCGATGAAGCCGACGTCGAGCGACGAGCGCGCCAGGCCAGGCAGCTCGCGGAACAGCCGCGTGAGCTCCGCGAAGTAGGCGAAGAAGGGCAGGCCAGTCTTGCGATCGAGGTTGGCGCCCGGCACGTGCGGCCAGCGGAAGCGCGCAGCAAAGGGCTTCTCGGCGTCTTGCAGAAAGCGCACGAGCTCGAGCGTGAGCCAGGGCACTTCGGGCCCGAGCGCGCGGAACCAGCCGCTCTGCTCCTGACGCTCCGCGACGAAGAGTGCGGTGCGCAGCGGATCGAAGTCGGGATCGCAGCTCGCCAGGAGGTCGGCGGCGACCAGAGTGGTCAGGAGGTCGGGCGGATCGTCGGCGTCGCCCCAGCCGCCGAGAGTGGGCAACCGGGAGCTCACGAAGCGCACCGCGCCGGCGACGATGTCGAAGTGGCTGCCCAGGCGCAGGAGAGTGCTCGCGAGCTGCGCCGTGGCCGAGACCAGGGGGCGATCGTGTAGCGGAAAGCGCGTGCCCTTGACGATGCCGCTGGTCGCCCGCGCCCGCAGCGCCATCGACTCCGCCACGGCCATGACGATCGGCAAGAGCGCCTCGAAGATGCGCGGATAGCGCGTCACGCACCACAGGCCGAAGCTGTCGGCCCAGGCGTTGCGCTCGAGCGCGCAGGCCGCGACGTCGCGCCGCAGCACCGCCGTCGCCTCCTCCAGCATGGCGCCGGCGCGCGCGTCCCGATCGCCGGCCTCTGCCAGGAGCTCGCAGCTTTCGCAGGCGATGATCAGACCCGTCAGCCGCTCCTCGAAGGCGAAGACGTCGCCCTCCAGCACCGACTGTTCGGAGCTGCGCCAGGCGCGCCATGTCTCCGGCAGCCCAGCGTACGAGGGCACGCCGGTGCCCTTCTTGTGCGTGAGCTCCCAGCGGTAGCGGTCGTGACCGATCGGGTTGCCGACGGCACGCGTGGACCAGTGCTCGATCAGTCGTTCCGGGCGAAAGTCTCCGCCGAGCTCGCGTTCGGCGCGGAGCAGGGCCGCCAGCATCGGCTCGGCCAGCGGGATCTTGCGGGCCGCGACGCCGAGCGCGAGCCGGGCACGGCGCGAGCTCTCGGCGATCTCTCTGGGCATCGCCCCAGGCTAGCGCTACTCCCCTCGCGTCGCCCAGTGCAGCTGCAGCACGCTCTCTTCGGCGGGCACGCCGAGCCGCAGCGGGAAGCCATAATGACCGGTGCCGCGGTGCACGTAGAGGCGATTCGTGCCGAGCGCCCACATGCCGTGATCGGGCGCCTTCATCAGCAGACGCATCAGCGTGAAGGGCAGGCCCAGGCTGAGGAAGCCGACCTGCCCACCGTGCGTGTGCCCGGAGAGCACGAGGTCGGCCTCGCCGTCCGGAACGTGACGGAAGGCGCCGGGATCGTGCAGCAGCACGATGCGCAGCGCGCCCTGTTCGCGCGGATGAGCGGCGCAGACGCGGCTCAGGTGCTCGCGGCGATTGCGGAAGACGTAGTCGAGGCCCAGGACCTGCACGCGGCCCGCTTCGGTCTCGACGGTCGCCGCCGCGTCCATCAGCAGGCGCACACGCGCCGACTGCAGGGCGCCCATCACGACTTCCGGCGCCTCGTGGTCGTGGTTGCCGAAGCAGGCGAACACGCGGCCCTCGAGCGCAGCGAACGGGCTGAGCGCCGCACCGAGCAAGGCCGGGTCGCTCTGCGACTCCATGGTCAAGAAATCGCCGGTCAGAAAGACCAGGTCCGGCTTCTGTTCGACCGCGCGCTGCGCGATGCTGCGCAAGCGATCGACTGACATGAACGGGCCGAGGTGCGTGTCACTGAGCTGCATGACCCGCAGCGGTCGCGCGCTCTTGGCCAGCGCCTTGGCGCCGTGCCTTGCCAGTGCCGGCACGACCTCCGCGTCGCCCAGCTGGAGATCGATCACCTCACGCCGGCTGGACAGCGATTGAATCACGCCGATCAGCGCCAGCGCGTACGGGATCCACAGTCCCCAGAGCTGGTCGCTGAAGGCAGACATGATCGCCCAGGGCAGGGCGAGCAGGGTGCCCGCGCTGAAAAAGGCTCCGGGGACGCTGATCAGCGCGCGGTACCAGAGCGACCGCAGGCGGGGCCTGATCAGTGCCAGCGACTGCAGAAAAACACAAACGTGCAGCCAGAGAACCAGCGGCCAGAGCGGCGTCGCGAGCAAGAACGGCGCGAGGGCACAGGCGATCAGCGAGTGCACGCCGAGCGTGACCCCGCGAAAGATGCCGTAGAGCCTCGATCGAAAGCCCCAGGCTGCCGTGACGACCAGCAGGTAGGCGGCCAGTGTTGCCTGGGCGAAGATGCTCACGCTGCCCAGAAGCATAGGGTGCGGCACTCGCCGCGCAAGCTAGAGAGAGAACTAGGCCTCGCTGCGGCTCTCGAGCTCGGGCCAGCTCTTCAGTCCCTTGTCGAGCACACGGCTGTAGAGCCAGGCCCAAGCTGCGAAGAGCAGCGCTGTTTCAGCCTGAAAATGCCGTCCCGCGTCGGGATCGAGGGCCGTCCAGTATTGCGCCACACACATCGCGAGCAGCGGCAAGCTGGCTTCTGGCAGTGTGACATCCTTCAGGGCCTTGCCGGACTGACGCGTGGCTTCGCCGAGCAAGACCATGAGGAAGACGAGGTGCAGGTAGTAGCTCGAGGGGTTGCCGAGCACGGCGATCAGCGGCAGCGCCAGGAGCACACCGTGCTCGAGCTTGCGGAAGCGGCACGCCGCCGCCACGACCGCCACGCAGACGAGCTGCGAGATGACGAAGAGCGCCGGGCGCGGGCGAGCGTCGTCGCCGCCGGCGATGAGCGCCTTGAGGCTGACGTCGTTGACGCCGATACCGGCGTTGAGCGCCACGATCTTGCGCCACCACTCGGCCCAGGCGCCAAAGGAGTACAGCGCGCTCGTCAGCAGAAACAGCCCGAGCATCGCACCGGCCGCACCGGCCAGCACGAGCAGCGCCTGCCGGTGCTCGTCGATGAGCGCGCGAACGCTCGGCAGTTTGCCGTCCGCGAGTCGCCGTTCGAGTACCCACCAGAGCGCCGGAAATACGACGCCGGCCAGGGCCAGCAGCGGAAAGGCGCGGATCATGGCGCCGAGGCCGAACAAGGCGCCGGCCAGGACGAAGCGCTTCGAGCGCAGCGCGCAGACGGCGAAGCCCAGGTACGCCAGCCAGTCGTGGCGCAGCGTTGCTCCGCCCCAGTTCGTGCCGAACATGTACAGGTCGTTGGCACCGAACACCACCATCGAGAGCAGCATCGCGCGCAGCCCGAAGGTGCGCCAGATGGTGACGAACAGCGCCAGCAGCAGGATCGCATCGACCAGGCCACCGAAGACCAGCATGCCCTCGCTGGCCGGAGCCCAGCTGAAGATCAGCTGCGCGCAGGCGACCCAGACCGGCGTCGCGTTCGCGCCGTGATCGTGCAGCGTGCGCAGGTACTCGCGGCCCATGACCTCGCGGAAGTAGGTCATGTCCCGCTTGAAGCTCTGCCAGCGCTCGGGGCTGAAGCGCTCCTTCACCCGCGTGATCGCGGGGCCGACGTCGCCGAGCTTCTGCTCGCGCAGCGTGTCGAGGTTTCTGATCGTGGTCTGGCCGATCTTCTCGAGGCTCGCGCCCGGGACGTCCTCGAGGTACGCGCCGGCGCTCGCCAGGTAAACCCCGTCGTAGCCGAGCTCTCCGTAGTACTTGGCGAACGGGTAGTAGATGCGCATGTCCCATGTGTGCACGAACTCTGGACGATCGTCCTTGGCGTTCCAGAACTGTGGGACCCCGAGGTTGTAGAACGACGCGCACGCGACTACGGCGCTCACGACCA